>CAZBRI010000161.1:0-6838 GCA_964494055.1 uncultured Anaerolinea sp. | reverse complement strand
GCTGCAGCGCTAATTGATTAGCTTTTTTTGTCAAGAGGATGTAAAATAAGCTCTACATACAGGAGTTCATATGTCTGAAATGGTAGAAGTTTCTATTGATAGTGTTCGAGTTAGTCTTATGTCACCCCAAAGACTGGTAGTTTTACGTGATACTACAAATGATCGGTATTTACCAATCTGGGTTGGTCCTTATGAGGCAGAGTCGATTACGGTAGCTCTTAACGAAATTGAGATCGTGCGGCCATTAACCCATGATCTTTTAAAGAACTTATTCACAACTTTTGGAGCGCATATTAAGCGGGTCGAGATCGTAGCTCTGCGCGAAGATATATTTTACGGGAATATTGTGGCAGAAGCTCAGGGTCAAACAATCAACATCGATTCCCGCCCGTCAGACGCGATCGCACTGGCGGTTCGGGCGCATGTCCCGATCATGGTTGATCCTTCAGTGATGACATCAGCCGGCATTGCGCCTGAGCAGGATTTGGGTTCGAGAAAACCCCCTCAATCTGCAGTGTTTAATGATGTCTCACAATCTGCTGGAAATGTATCCGCTGTTCAAACCCCAGCAAAAGCAGTCAGCCCGGCTGAAGACGTCGGCCGATTATCGATATTTGAAGATTTTCTAAGTACGCTAAATACAGATAAACCATCCGATAAACCAGAAGATCCGGAAAATCCTCAAGAAAAATAAGGGAATTTGAGGCTCATGGGACACGTCGATTGATAATAAAACGGCGTGTCCTATTTTTATCTTTTTTTATTCCATTGATATAATTTTGCCGAACACGAAGAAGATCATCACTAAATATGATCCGTGCTTATTCAACAGTTCAGGGAAAAACCAAAAGAGAATCCGGGTTCATTTATGTCTGATTTTGACAACAACAATCCACCATTGAGTGATACTGAAAGTGCAAGAACCGCAGGGCTGCCTCACAGCCGGGAAGCGGAAGAGGCTGTCATTGGGGCAGTATTAATCAATCCTGAAGTTTATTTTGACCTGGCTCAATTTTTACAGCCTGAAGATTTTTATATTCACCGGCTGCGTTTTGTGTGGGAAGCCTTCGTTCGTTTACAGGAACGGCGTGTTTCAGTTGACAGTCTGACCGTAAGTGAAGAGTTGGATGATATGGGCAGACTGGATGAGATCGGGGGTCCAGCTTACCTGACAGCCTTGTTAAACCAGGTGCCCACCACTCTTCATGCAGAAGATTACGGAAAAATCGTTGAAGCAGCAGCTATCCGGCGGAAATTATTAACAGCTGCAAATACCATCGCAACACTGGCCTATGATGAAAAAGAAGCCATAAATACCGTAATGGGAGAAGCAGAAAAGGCCATTTTTAGCGTTGGCGAACGCAAAATGCGGCACGATGTGCTTCCTATCCGGGAAGTTTTGTCTGCCTATTATGATCATGTCGATGATCTGGCAAGGCGGGCTGAAGAAATTGTCGGCGTACCAACCGGTTTTACTGACCTGGATAAAATGCTAGGCGGGCTGCAGCCATCGGATCTGCTGATTACAGCCGGACGCCCTGGTATGGGTAAAACCGCGTTAATGCTCACGATGGTCAATAATGCAGCGCTGGTACACAAAAAAAGAGTGGCTGTTTTTTCACTTGAAATGTCAAATGAGCAGGTTGTGCAAAGGCTTATCGCACAGCAAACAGGGATCGATTCTCAGAGATTGCGGTCAGGTAAATTGACGGATGATGATTGGCCAAAGTTCACACATGCGATTGAAGTTCTGGGGGATACGCGCATTTTCCTGGACGATACACCGGCGTTGACACCTTTGCAGCTGCGGACTAAGTGCAGGCGTCTGCACATGGAATTCGGGATCGATCTTGTGATTTTGGATTATCTTCAGCTAATGTCCTCGGAAACAAGAAATGATAACCGTGTTCAGGAAGTTTCTTACATTTCCAGATCTTTAAAACAGCTCGCCCGTGAGCTGAATGTTCCTCTGATGGCAGCTGCCCAGCTTTCTCGTGCTGTTGAACAAAGAGCCGACAAAGAACCTCAGCTTTCGGATCTCCGAGAATCCGGTTCGCTCGAACAGGATGCTGATATCGTCATGTTCATTTACCGTGATGAGAAGGATCCAACCATGGCAAATGTCACACACCTTAAAATTGCAAAACATCGAAATGGACCTGTTGGGCAGGTTGATCTGATCTTTAGAAATAACCTGACGAAATTTGAAAACGCAGCCACCCGAAAAGTAGATTTTTCAGGGGTATAACAGTATCCAGATGGCAAACTTTACCGGATTTACCGCGAATGAAACATTTACACCCATACCGGATAACTTATTTCGTTTATTGGGTGAAATTACTGATATTAATGAGTTGAATGTTACGTTCTATTTAATCTGGCGTGTTGAACACATTGAAGGACCATACCGGCAAATCAGCATCAGCGATATTCTTGAAGATGCTAATTTTGTCCAAAACAGGTCGAAATTAGAAATTGAAAAAGGCTTAAATTCAGCGGTAATTCGGGGAACATTATTATCTCTTGATCACAATGGTGAGGCTATTTACTTTTTAAACTCTCCAAGAGGCAGGGCATCACTTGATGCATTTGTAAAAGGAGGATCGAAAACAGTTCTCCAAAGCAGTCTGCCGCCCAGGGAGGTCCCCAATATTTTCAAGATATACGAGGAAAATATCGGAGCGATCACACCTATGATGGCTGATACCCTCAAGGATGCTGAAAAAACATATCAGCCTGAATGGATCGAAGAAGCTGTTGAATTGGCTGTAAAATTAAACAAGCGTAATTGGAAGTACATAGAAGCGATATTAAGTCGCTGGAAGGAAGAAGGCCGTGGCAAAAAACAGAATAGACGAAACGATCAGACGGGTAGTCGCGGAAACGAAGTCACACGACAGGTCGATGAATTCCTCGGGAGAAAGCGCTGACCCGGGTCTGATTGGTGCAAAAGATTGTCCTTTATGCGGTGGTCTTGGATATTTAAGATATGACCTGCCGGTCGGGGATATTAATTTTGGAAAAGCAGTGATATGTGACTGCCGCAGAAAAACCATCACTGAAGGTGTTCAAAGCCGTTTGTTTTCTATCAGCCGTCTTGACGAGTTAAAAGACCTGACCTTTGATTCATTTAAACCCACCGGCCGGCATAATATGGCTGAAAAACAAATGAATTCCCTGGAATGGGCTTATAACCATTCAAATCAGTATGCCATGTCGTTAAAAGGGTGGTTGTTAATCCAGGGTGGTTACGGCTGCGGCAAAACGCACCTTGCCGCCGCTATTGCTAACTTTACAGTTCAATTAGGAGTGCCGACATTATTCCTGACGGTACCTGATCTATTAGATACACTCCGGTTTAGCTTTGATAGTAATGATGTGTCTTTTGAAGAAAGACTTGAGCAAATAAAGAACGTCAAGCTGCTGGTATTGGATGATTTTGGGACACAGAATACAACAGGCTGGGCGCAGGAAAAATTATTCCAGATCATCAACTTCCGTTATATTAACAAACTTCCCCTGGTTGTAACCACCAACCTCGCGATGGATGAAATTGAAGCCCGATTGCGTTCGAGGCTGCAGGATCCTGAATTGGTTACAAGCGTCAAGATAAATGCCCCGGATTACCGCAGACCTACCCAGGAGATTGGGCACTCTGAATTGTCTTCCCTGGATCTCCTTTCGCATAAATCATTTGCAAATTTTGAAGACCGGTCATATGAAAAGCTGCCCGCGATTGAAAGTAAATCTCTTGAAACTGCCCTTAAGCAAGCACAGTCTTATGCAAGAAAACCGGATGGCTGGTTGGTTTTAACGGGACCTTATGGATGTGGGAAAACGCACCTGGCAGCTGCGATCGCTAATGAATTAGCAGGCAGGGGCGACCCGCCGCTTTTTGTTATGGTTCCAGATCTGCTGGATCACCTGAGAGGTGCATTCAGCCCCAATGCCGCCACGTCGTATGATCGGGTTTTTTCGGAGGTGAGGGAAACCAGCCTGTTAATCCTGGATGACCTGGGATCGCAGTCGTCAACCCCATGGGCACGTGAAAAATTGTATCAATTGTTAAACTATCGATACAACAAAGACCTGCCGACCATCATTACCATTCCTGTTGATATGTTAAAGGATGTCGATGTTCGGATTGGGACGCGGATTAAAGATGAACGGATCTGTAAGCTGATTGAAATTATTGCGCCAGCTTATTCAGGAATAAGACGAAAGCCTATCCATAAATAAAACTGACCTGAGACCTGTTTTCACGTTCCCGGGAAGATTTGGAATAATAGCTTTTAAATTGACCCCCAGGAATGTGTAAATTGCAAAGTATGTACAAATGTGCATATCAATTTTACCGGAAATTATAAGGTTAATAATCTTAATCAGCTTTTCTGTGGTTCGCTAATTATTTATTAATTTCTATGCATGTTCCAGGTTTTTTAGTACTGATTCTATTTTTATGTAGTTCCCTGCAGTTTTAATGTGAATTCTTGTAGTAAATGGTAAACTTAAAAGTCCGTGTACAAATGTACATATGGTGAAAAATGAAAAACATTGACTCAAGCAGCAAAACCAGGATCACCATTCGAATAGATAATGATGTCCTGGAATGGTTTCGGAATGAAGTCGAAAATGCCGGCAGCGGGAGCTATCAGACTCTGTTGAACCGGGCGTTAAGAGAATATATTCAGAATAGAGGTGAATTTAGTGAATCTTTGCTGCGCCGGATTATTCGGGAAGAATTAAATAGCAACCGGAATATTCCCGCCACCTTTAAATCCAATACAACAATATCGAGATGATGATATTCCTGGATGCCAAACCGGTTCCAGATATAGCCGTGGTAATTCGTTTACCTTGATGAGAAAACTAGTAAAAGGCTGACAAATGCTTCCAATTCCTCAATATTTTAATGAAGATTTAACTGGCACTGTATTCAGGGTGGATTATGCGAATATATCAAATGAGGCTGAAAAATTTCGGGAAGAATACAAGATTGGTCCAGCCGCGAAAGATAAAGAAAAAACATGGCTGCTATTGATTGATTTACAAAACACTTTTTGTATTCCGGAGTTTGAATTATTTGTCCGCGGACGGAGCGGAAATGGCGCTGTTGACGATAGCCTCAGATTATGCAGATTTATTTATAAAAATTTGGATAAAATTTCTGAAATCACCGCCACGCTTGATACGCACCTCGCCAGCCAGATATTTCACCCAATATTTTTTATCGGCCCGGAAGGCCAGCACCCAGAACCCTATACTGATATTCATATTGCAGATCTGAGAAATAAAAAGTGGAAGTTCAATCCTGCCCTGGCCTCCCAATTTGGCATTACGCCTCAATATGGGCAGCAATTAGTTTTGAATTATGTCGAGACCCTATCGATGAGGGGAAAGTTTGAATTAACCATCTGGCCGTATCACGCTATGCAGGGCGGAATCGGTCATGCACTTGTATCCTCTATTGAAGAGGCGATTTTTTTTCATACACAGGTAAGAGTCACTCAACCATTTTTTGAAATTAAAGGTAATCGGCCGTTCACGGAAAATTATTCGGTAATTGGACCGGAGATATTGACAGGTCCGCTGGGCGAAACGCTCGGCAGCAGAACTACCAGGTTTGTTGAACATCTCGAAGACGTTGATCGGCTGATCATAGCCGGGCAGGCCAAAAGCCATTGCGTGGCAAGCACGGTATCAGATCTGCTTGAAGATATTCAAAAATCTGATTCCGGCCTGGCAAAAAAAGTTTATTTACTGGAAGACTGCACTTCACCTGTTGTTGTGGAAAATGTTGTTGATCACCATGATTCTGCGAATAAAGCATTCGAGCGATTTCAGTCTGCGGGTATGCATATCATCAAGTCAACTGATGATATATTTAATTGAATCTTGTTAGTGTGATAATTTATCGTAAAAGTAAGTTATAAGGAATATATGTCCATATTCGATGGAAAACGACTGACCAACGATACCTTCAAACTTGATATCGACCGTATGAGAAAGGGTTGGTATTCGGATAAATATTTTGCAAATATCAACCGCATGCTGGTTGAATTAGCCTCTGAAGGATATAACTATTCCGGTAAATATCACAATTTACCAGAGGGTATCTCACCAGAGCAAATTGCTGTAGGTGACCTGGAAGTTGAAATGCAATGGTTCACAAGGCGGATTGGGAAAAGTATTGTAGTTGGGATCGACAAAGCCCTCGCCATGCTGCAGCATTGCACCGGTTATTATGAAGGGGATCGCTTTATTGAAACTGCCGATAAATTAGAAGTATGGGCTGTGCATGATGGCGATGTTGTTGAATCAAATGGTGATCCTTTATGGGTCAAACCTGTCATGCGTGTTCGCGGAAGATACCGTGATTTTGCTTTACTAGAAACCCCAACATTGGGCATTTTGACGCGTTCCAGCCGAATAGCGACAAATGTTTATGAAACTTTTGAGGCCGCCAGGGCGAAACCGGTATTGTTTTTCCCAGCCAGGTTTGATTTGCATGAGGTTCAGGCTGCAGATGGATACGCATATAACATCGCCTTGCAGCGTTTCAATTCTGACTATGCGAGCGATCTTGGGGCATTCATTTCAACTGATGCGCAGGGTGACTGGTGGGGCGGTGCGGGCGGCGGAACTGTGGCACATGCTGCCATTGCCAGCTTCCTGGGTGATACTGCTGAAGTGATGATGGCATTCTCGCGGGTGCTGCCTGTTCATATCCCAAGAATCGCGCTGGTGGATTTTAATAATAATTCGGTACAGGATTCCATGCGAGTGTTGGATGCGATGTTTGCCGAATATAGGCGCTTGACTGAGCTTGGTGATGATG
>CAZBRI010000160.1:0-6846 GCA_964494055.1 uncultured Anaerolinea sp. | reverse complement strand
CAACTGAAATCCCCGCTACGGTGGCAACCTGGGCGATCTATGGGTTAGCGTCACAATACACCCATTACAAAAATCGTCCCAATCTCGAAAAATTCGTGGATGATGCGCTTCCATTTATAGCTGTCAACCTGGAGCAGTTCGCTTGACGATTATGGTTTGTACCGCAGTAAGTTGGAATCAACAAGTGTTCTCGATACAGGACCCTCTAATCGCCCATATACACATATAAAACGTGCAGCCTCGCGCTCTTTGCGTCCTGTGGGCGGGGCACAATTCTTTTGGTAAACATTTTACTGCCCAATAATTTACCAAGCAAAAAGACCAGGCCATGACCTGGTCTTTTTGCTTACAAAGTCCGTAATCTTTCGATTGATTGGGAATATTTCGTTTGTCAGCAGGGTGGATTGCGGGCACAAATAGGTCTCATTCAGCTTGAAATTCTTGCAATGTTTTCTTATTTTGCGCTGGCTGTTTCATGTAATTTTGCTAGTTGGATGACCAGTTTCAAAGCCTCATTTTCAGCCTTTTCATTTGGGAGGTGACTTTTATCTCAGGCTTAATCATTAAGTTTGCCAGGATCGTTAACGCAAAGAAAATAGTGATAGATCATCATATTACAAATCAGTAAGGGGATTCTGCTCGCTTAATAACACATCACCAATTGATAAAAATGAAAAAATATTATTTACGAAAATGAAATTAATTTCAGATAGATATTATCCGATTAAGATAAGAGTATTATTAGAAATTTGAATGGGTGATTGATTATTTTCGCTAATCGTCTATAATTTGTCTAGTATTTGCCAAGTTAAATTGAAATTATATTTAGACAATATCTGATTGATGAGTTACTCCTTTTTTTATTATATTATTTTTTCGCCGATGCTATTCGCTTAATTGCTCAAAAAAAAGAAATATTTTCATAAAGAGAGTGAAGCCGCCGGAAATTATGGTTAAAGAGAGAATTAAATGACAGAAACACCAAAATATGCTGTACTAAAGAAACAAGCTGAATTTGAAATTCGGCGATACCCGGGTTATATCCAGGCTGAGGTGATTATCGACGATAAGAACTACAAATCAGCCATTGAAAAAGGGTTTAATCTCCTGGCCGGTTACATTTTCGGAAATAATATTTCGCGTCAGAAAATTGAGATGACTACCCCTGTTCAGGCATCTAGATCTGAAAAAATTGCTATGACCACTCCGGTGATCGTCACAGGTGCATCGAAATTCACAGTAGCCTTCATAATGCCTGCGGAATACTCCATTCAATCACTGCCTCAGCCGAAGGATGACCGGGTTCATATTGCACTTCTCCCGGAACGTTCCTTGGCATCCATTCGTTTCTCAGGATTTTTCCGGCAGGACCTGATCGAAAAAAACAAACTGCGGCTCGCTGACTGGCTGAAGAAACTGGGAGTTGAAACTGAGGGCGATTTTATTGTTGCTGGCTACAACCCTCCATGGGTGCCTGGTTTTTTAGCGCGGAATGAGGTTCTGATCCAGGTCAATAATGATATTGTGCTGTAGAAGCGAGGATGTGATTAATTATTATATTAACTTGATGATGGTAATGTCTGCCGGTTTTTAATTCAATCATTTTGCAGGATTATAAAATTCAAACTGCTATGAAATTTGTCATGTTACTATATGAAGTTTTCAATAACGGCTGAAAGGAAAATTATGAAAGATATATTGCGTCAAATTAGTGTCATAGTGACGATCTTTTTCACACTGCTGGTCAATGTGCTGGCGAATGCTTTGCCGCTTAACGGTTTGAACACCGGGCAAATTTCTGACCGCTTCAAAGTCTATTTCGTGCCGGCTGGTTATGTGTTTTCTATCTGGGGGTTAATTTACCTTGGGTTGATTGCTTTCGCAGTATTCCAGGCATTGCCCTCCCAGCGTGAGAATCCACGCCTGCGTGCGGTTGGTTGGTGGGTTTCCCTCGGCGGTTTGGCAAACAGTGTTTGGATTTTCTTTTGGCACTATGAACAATTCCCACTGACGCTCATTGTCATGCTTATCTTGCTTGGGACGCTGATCATCACTTATCTGCGGCTGGATATTGGACGAACCACTGTCTCAAACTCTGAGACCTGGGCTGTGCGGCTGCCTTTCAGTATTTATCTGGGCTGGATTACTGTTGCGACTGTGGCTAATGTCACATCCTTATTAGATTACTTGAAATGGGACGGATTCGGCATTGCCCCGGAAATCTGGATGGGCATTGTGCTCGCCGCCGTTCTGGTGATTACAGTGCTGATGAATTTTTCCCGCCGCGATATTGCTTTTACCGCAGTGATTTTGTGGGCACTGGCAGGGATTTCTGTCAAACATGCCGGCGTTCCAGCTGTTGCAGTTCCTGCCTGGATTACATTTGGATTGGTTGCCCTGAGCCTTGCTGGGGCATTTATCGTAAAAAGGAAAGAAAGGGTTATTAGAGTTTAATAAAAAGGCAGTTTGGCAGCTGATGCTTGCCTTTGTTGAATGCAATTATTAGCCTGCCAACAAAACTGATGATCTGTTTTGTCCTCTGATGTTCCTGGCCTGGTAATCGATAATATGCTCGAAAAAGTGTGTTTTGATCGGAGATTACTTATTCAAACGGGTAATTAATTAGCCTGCTTCAAGCCGCATATTTTATGTTTGAGATCGATTGCCTGTTGTATACTGCGGAAAAGCATTGTTGGATGTCTCTGTAATCCTTTTTTCAATTCTTTTGGTGAAGAATGATGTGCTGTGATTTCACCAAGCGGGATACGCCATAATATCTTTGTTTTTTTTCACAACCCACCATGGCAATAACGCCAAAAGAATTATCCTTATCTGGCAGGATATATTACTCACAATTTTTTATTCATTAATGGAAGGTTATCTGGATGATCTAATAAAGCTAGGGGTAGATGCTTGCATAGCTGACCTAAATTGCTCCTTTAGATATTTATTCTTGAATCAGCCTTTCATATAATTGTTTTGTTGTCTCTAAAGGCTCCATTTCCAGTTCGCTCCACAATACTTCCTTCAATTCCTGGTATTGCCGTACCAACCCGGTGCGGTCGCCCAGGGCGGCGTAGACTCGCATGGATTGGCATTGTAAATCTTCCAGCAGAGGGTCAACACGCAATGCACGCTGGAGCAATTCGAGAGCGCTGGCGTAACGCAGGTGACTGAAATGTTGTTCGGCCAGCGCGCGAAGAGCTCCCAGGTAGGACTGGCTAAAACGGCGGCGCTCCGGCATCAGCCAGTCGTAGTGCAAATTTTGGAAATACTCGCCGCTGTAAAGATTAATCGCCTGTTCGTACCACTCCGCTGCTTCGGGGGCAGCAGCGGCCCGGGCTTTGGCTAGTGCCGTTTCGAACTCATCCGCGTCGATGCGGAAGCGCGCCGCATCCAGCCGATAGTCGCCGCTTTCCACCAGAATCAATCGCGGGGACGAATCGCTCAGCCGCAGGGCAGAACGCAGACGCGAGAGCGCAGTGTGAAAAGCTGTCAACCCGCGCCCGCCTTTATCTGCCCAAATAGCCTCGAAAGCTCGGTCAGCGGGTATCCTCTCGCGCCGGAAGTTCACGAAATATGCCAGCAGATCCCGCGCCTTGGCTGAAACCCAGCGCTCCTGCGAAATTTCCTGCCCGCCGGCCGTCACGCGAAAATCCCCCAGGCAGCGAATGATCACTAATACCGTTAGGTATTGTCAGATAAAAAAATCCGCTTTGAAAAGCGGATTTTTGATTTTGGGTCTAGCTGCTGATTCCTTGTAAATTACCAAATGATTATTTGAAAAATATCCTGGTACTCCCAATCAATTTCGTTATCAGCTGTAAACCTTTTTTACGTTGGTGATTGAATTTATTCGTCAGTCCCCGCCGATGACTGAACCGTTGGGTCAACATAGTAGGTTGACCACGGACCAATTGCTGTGCCAATGATTATTGTGTCTTCCGATGAACCGTCAAAATGTCTCTCGCCGGCTGGGACAAGTACATAATTGCCTGTTCCAAAGGCTTGAAGTGCTTGTTCAGAGTGATAATCTCCATAACCCAGGTAAAGTGTACCTTTCAACACTGTTATTCTGGCATCTGCAGTATGCCAGTGAGCTGGATCCCAGAAACCTGCCGGGATGAAGAAAGCATAAGTAAATGCTTCTCCAGCAAGATCACGTTTTCCTTCAAGCAAGGCATACTTAGTTCCATCAGAGGCAATATCTTGCCAAATAATATTTTCCGGATTCCATGCGAAAGCCCTGTTGGGTAGTTGACTCATAATTTCTTTTCCTTATGATGACGATCTTTCGATAACGAGATGGTTTCCTCAAAAATAAATCTCAAGCTCAAATAGAAAATGCAGCAGCAAAGGCAGAGAACGATTCGTGGATCAGCTTTATAAAACAGAATTATACAGTAAACAAGATTAGTTTTTCTGCATGTCTATCCAATATGTCTATCCAGACAGGTCATCCAGGGTCTCTTTGGGGGTTACCTAACCGCCTTCATTATTAAATTAAATCCAGCATACCAATTGAACACTAAATTTATTTTTATCATTTTTTTTATTTGCACGGGAACCCTGAATGTTGTATTATTTAAAAATGTTTTTATAATTTGTTGACTGAAAAATTCAGCCGTCCGGTAATTTATTATCAAACATGTGTTCCAAACAGAAGGAATTGACTAAATGGAACGTGCAATCATGTGCCCGCAATGTAATGCACCGCTCACACCGCATCAATTCGCGCGGTCGATTGTTTGTTCCTACTGCGGTGCCACAGTACGGTTGGACAGGGCATCTGTCTCTGCAGAAAAATTTCATGAAGCCTTCCGTTTATGGAATGCTCCAAATCCATACCAAATCCAGCCCTGGATTTCAATTGGAGATCAGCATTGGGTATTAGGAAAATGTATCGGGCATGGGGAACAATCGGATGTTTATTTTGGGCAGCGTGCAAGATGGCCAACCGAGCTGGTGATAATCAAGATCCTGCGGGATAGGCAGCAAGCCGATTACCTTCTAAATGAATGGGATGTCCTTCAAAACCTTCAAAAAAGCGAAGCAGCTGGTGCAGACAATTTCGCCAGGCTTCTCCCGAACCCGGTATTATACGGCGCTGTCACTTCGGGCACACATGCCGGCAGTGCGGCGAGCATATACCGCTGGACTAGCGGGTTTCACCATAATTTCGAAGATGTCATCAGGGTTTACCCGAACGGGATTCCGCCTCAAGCCTCGATTTGGATCTGGAGGCGTATTCTCGAAGTCCTTTCATTTATTCATGCCTCTGGAATGGCCCACGGTGCCATCCTCCCGGAGCATCTTCTTATCCAGGAAAATGAACATGGCGTACGGGTAATCGGGTTTGCCCATGCCGGAAAATTGGGAGCATTATTGCATTCAATTCCGCAAAATCACTTATCCTATTATCCCCAAACCGTTAAATCAGAGCAAAAACTTTCCACTAACCGGGATCTCGCCATGAGCGCACGCTGCATCGCTGCCATCATGGGCGGGAACCCTGGGACTGCGGTAATGCCCGCATCTGTTCCTCCAAAATTGGCAGCTCTCGTCAGGCAAATCGCCTTTGTAGATCCAAAAGATGGTTCTGCCCCTGATGCCTGGTCGCTCCGTGAAAAGCTTGGTGCATTGTCCGGAGAAGTCTTTGGACCGGCCAGGTTTATTCCGATCGCAATGCCTTCCTGAAGCCTGATGACAATAAATTTCAAAGTTAATTTTCAGTTTACATAAGGAGAAAATCAAATGGGAAATGGAAATTACAGCCATACCGCACATGAAGCGCTCCTCCGCGGGCGGGCAGATCTTCCCGCGCAAAAAGTTTTCAAACAGGAAATCTGTCACCCCCTCATGAACCCAAAAGGAGTGCTCCTGCGTGAAAGCCGTGATGGTGCGGATCACCCGCAGTCATTGGGCATTGTATTTGCGCTGGATGTGACTGGTTCAATGGGCGATATACCAAAACTCATGGCCGTTCAGCAGCTTCCCAACTTTATGAAGACCCTGATGGACTGCAGGATACAGGACCCGCAGCTGCTTTTTATGGCAGTCGGGGATGCGATCAGTGACAATGCCCCCCTGCAGGTTGGCCAATTCGAATCGACTGCTGAATTAATGGATCAATGGTTGACCTGGTCCTATCTTGAGGGTGGGGGAGGCGGTTCCGGGCAGGAATCTTATGAACTTGGACTTTATTTCCTTGCGATGCATTCTGAAATGGATTGCATGGTAAAGCGTAAAAAGCGCGGTTATCTATTTATGACAGGTGATGAAGTTCCATATCCAAAATTATCAAAACATGTTGTCGATGGGGTCATCGGGGATAACCTGGATGATGATCTCGAAGTTGAAGAGATTGTCGCTGAAGTTCAAAAATCTTTCAACCCTTTTTTTATTATTCCAGACCTGGCAAGAGCAAAGCGCTGTGAGCGGCGCTGGCGTGACCTGCTCGGCGATAATGTTATTTGCCTTGAATCTCCGGTTGATGTCTGTTATGTTTCAGCCGGTGCTATCCTGCTCAGCGAAGGACGCGCATCCAGCCTGAAGGAACTATCTGACCTTTTGAACAATGCCGGTCTGCCTGCCGACCGTCAAAGCGCGGTCATCCGTTCACTTACGCCCTATGCTGAAGTCATCCTGAATTCCAACCATTCATCAGGCTGAAAATTGGGTTACAGACCCGATTTAGGATGCTAAATATTGCCTGTTCCTGTTGGCAGTAAAAATCTCACTGCGATTCTGCTGCCTGGAGTTAACTTTTTGTGCGTGCTTTTATAATCGTTGACCTTGGATAGATCGGAAGAGCGTCGTGTAGGGAAAGAGTGTTCAGAGCCGTGT
>CAZBRI010000159.1:0-6858 GCA_964494055.1 uncultured Anaerolinea sp. | reverse complement strand
GAACCATCCCCCCGGCCCCCTTCCTGGGGAAGGGGGAGCAATTCTTAATTATTGTGGTTTTTTTGCGCGTGAACCTTGCGCAAAAAAACCACTTGCGGGAAGTGCATGGGCACGTATATTTTTTTGGATTTTGTTAGTTGAAGTTCTTTGGGAGAAATTCAAGCTGCGAGAATGACTTAGGGAAACCGGTTTTTTTTGAAATAAATTGGGGTGGATAGGCGGAAACCATCCCATCGGCACCCTTCCTGGGGAAGAGGGAGCAATTCTTTATTATTGTTGTTTTTTGCGCGTAAACCGTGCGCAAAAAAACCACTTGCGGGAAGGGCAAGGGAAAGTATTTTTTTTGGATTTTGTTGGTTGAAGTTCTTTGGGAGAAATTCAAGCTGCAGGAAAGGGGATGAAAAGAATATTTTTGGATTTTGTTGGTTGAAGTTCATTGGGAGAAATTCAATTTGCGGGGATTTGTATGAGTTAGAAAATTTTTGAGGCGTAAAACGTACGCAAAAATACCACTTGCGGGAAGGGCGAGGGAAAGGATATTTTTTGGATTTTGTTGGTTGAAGTTCTTTGGGAGAAATTCAAGCTGCAGGGATGGGTATGAGTTATTTTTTTTGGGGGTAAACCGTGGCCAAAAAAAAACACCTGGTGAGAGATTAAGGTTGGACTGGTTTCTGAATAATAATTGGGTTAATGAAAAATCGGCTAAAAATGCCAAAGTGACATTATTAGCCGATTAGGTTACACACTGTGGGCAGCTCTATTCTGATTAAAAGCCTTCGAGTTTTGCGAGGTCGGCCTGGCCTTCGGCGAGGGAGGCGATCTGCTGGAGCATTCCGAGGCGGTTCTGGCGGACGAGGGGGTCGTCGGCCATAACGAGCACCTTGTCAAAGAATGTGGTGATGGCGGGGATGAGGGGCAGGATAGTGTTCATCAGGTCGTCGATCGAATGGATGCTGGCGGCTGAAGTCTTTTGTACAGCTGCGTAAAGGGCGCGCTCGGCGTCATCGTCCAGGCAGGCGGTGTCCACGGTAAAGCGCTGAGCACCGGCACTGCGGACGATGCGCACGCAACGGGCATAGGCATCCAGGATGGAAGCCCAGTCCGGCCGGCTGACCCAGGCCATGAGCTGTTTGACAGCGGACAGGGCAGCCGCGGGGTTGTTGGAGCGGGCAGACAGGACAGCATCCACCACGTCATACTTGTAACCCTGGTCATTCAAAACAACCTTCAGGCGGCCAACGATAAACTCAAGCACCTGTGCCTGGACTTCTTCGGAGACTGGCAGGGGCTGGGTGGCAGCTGAGCGTTGAATGGCGGTGCGCAGGTCAAAATCCAGGCCATGTTCGATGAGCGGCTGAACGGTACCGATGGCAGCCCGGCGCAGCCCAAAGGGATCCTTGGCACCGCTGGGGACCAGGCCGGCAGCAAACAACCCGACGAGCGAGTCGATCCGGTCTGAAAGGGCAATAACAACGCCGATCATGCTGGCGGGTACCGGCTGGTACTGCTCACCGATTGCGGCAGACACAAGCGGGTTCTCGCCGGAGCGCAGCGCATATTCACGGCCGATGATGCCCTGCAGGGAAGTCATTTCGGTCACCATCTGGGTGGTTAGATCGGCTTTTGCCAGGAAAGCAGCCCGGCGGACATCGACAGATTGGACTTCATCCAGCCCGAGCATGGCTGATAATTCGCCGGCGAGGGTAAGCATACGGGCGGATTTATCCAGCATGGAACCCAGTTTGGTCTGGAAAATGAGGGTCTTCAGGCCGTCACGGTAATATTCAAGCGGCTGCTTGATGTCTTCACGGACGAAGAAGTTGGCATCTGCAAAGCGGGCACCGAGTACATGCTCATTGCCATGCGTGACAATATCCAGGTGCTGATCATCCCCGTTTCGTATGGCGATGAAATACGGCAGCAGGCCGGTTTTAGCAGGGTTTTCGACAGGGAAGTAACGCTGATGCTTCTTCATGGTGGAGATGAGCACATCACGCGGCAGGGCCAGGAAATCTTCTTTGAATGAGCCGGGGATGGGGGTGGGCATTTCAACCAGGTTGGTGACCTCTGCCAGCAGACCCGGGTCTATGATGGCGGAACCGCCCAGCGAGGCGGCAGCTTTTTTAACCATGGCAGCGATCAGGTCCGAACGTTCCTGAATATCCAGGATAATGCCGGAAGATTTTATGATGGTGAAATATTCGCCGGCGGAAGGAATCAGCAGCTCGGGTGAACCAAAAGGACGCAGACCGCGGGAAGTGTTACCAGACTGCACACCGGCGTATTCAAACGGGATGACCACAGAACCGAGAAGGGCAACAAACCAGCGCAGCGGACGGGAGAAAGAGACGCCGGAGTTGTTCCACTTCATGGATTTTTCAAACTTGATGGATGCCGCAAAATCTGGCAGAGCATCGCCCAGGACCTGGTAAGCAGAGCGGCCTTTTTGAGAGACTACGGCTGTCACGTACCGGCCGCCATCGATCTCCCGGATCTGCAAATCTGAAGTTTCCACTCCGTTCTTTTTGGCAAAACCAACGGCTGCGGGGGTGGGGAGGCCGGCGGCATCATACGCACGGTCGGCGGGCGGTCCCTTGACCAGGTCTTCGCGGTCAGCCTGCCGGGGAGAGAGAACTTCGACATAAGTTACCAGGCGGCGCGGGGTGGCATAAACCTGCACAGCCGCATGTGTCAGACCCAGGCCTTTGAGCCAGGCTGGTACCCGCTCGCGAAGCTGTGCAAGGGCTGAGTCAACATCGGCTGCCGGCAATTCTTCCACACCGATCTCGAACAGGAAGGGGGCTTCATTGGCAGGTGCGGCAACTTCAGCAGGTATTGTTTTTGCCGAGGCGGCCTGTTCTTTTTGGAGGAGCGGGTATTCGAGTTTTTCGCGCTGGGCCAGGTAGGCTTCTGCCACCTTGCGGGCCATCTCGCGCATGAGGCGGAAGTAGCCCTGCCGCTCGGTGACGCCAATGGCACCGCGGGCATCCAGGATATTGAAAGTGTGTGAGCACTTCAGGACATAATCATGGGCAGGCAGCACCAGGCCCTGCTCCAGGCAGGACAGGCATTCTGCGGCGTAGAGTTCATACATCTGCCGGGCCCGGTCCACACCGGCGACCTCGTAATAATACTTGCTGTGTTCAAATTCTTCCTGCCGGCGCACATCCCCATAATTAATTCCTGGAGCCCAGGGTTCACCCCAAATGGATGGGGCATCGTTGAGGGCGATTAAGATTCGGTCCAGGCCGTAAGTGATCTCCACAGCGACCGGGTCGAGGGGCATACCGCCGACCTGCTGAAAGTAGGTGAACTGTGTGATCTCCTGCCCGTCCAGCCAGACTTCCCAGCCCAGACCCCAGGCGGAGATGGCAGGCTGTTCCCAGTTATCTTCCACAAAGCGGATGTCGTGTTCGCGCGGGTCAATGCCGATCGATTTGAGTGATTCGAGGTAGAGCTCCTGCGGGTTACCGGGGTCCGGCTTTAGAATGACCTGGAACTGGTAATGCATCTGCAGGCGGTTGGGATTCTCACCGTAGCGGCCGTCATCCGGGCGGACTGATGGTTCAACGTAAGCCACGCTCCAGGGTTCCGGACCCAGAACACGCAGGAAGGTAGCCGGGTTCATGGTACCTGCCCCGACCTGGGTGTAGTATGGCTGCCAGATCACGCAGCCGCGTTCTGCCCAGAATTCCTGCAATTTGAGGATGATGGATTGGAAAGATTGTTTTTGGGTCATGGCGGGTATCCGTTGGTGAATTTGTGAAAAAAGGGTCAAGATTAACGTATCGGGAAGGGATTATACCTTTAAAGAAGCCGAGGGGCATGGAAGGCCGTAAGCATGCGCAATAAGCATAATCAAAAAAACAGAACCCAATGTTACTGGTTCTGTTTTTCCTGGAGCCGGGCAGCAATCATTCGTTGGTCAAAATTCAAAGCCGGCATTGGGTTTAAGCACATGGACCTGTGCACCGGTCTCCCGGGAGACCCTGTCCGCCCAGAGCTGTGCATCCTGCTGGATGACTTCCCAGGTGCTGAAGTGAATGGGGATGACATGCTTCGGTGATAGAAACCTGACTGCGCGCAGGGCATCATCCGGACCCATGGTGTAATTATCTCCGATGGGAAGAACTGCCAGATCCAGACCTTCTTCACCGATTAATTTCATATCCCCGAACAGGCCGGTATCGCCGGCAATGTAGATCTTTCGCCCGCTGCTGGTATTGAGCAGGAAGCCGGCCGGGTTGCCGCCATTTGAGCCATCCGGCAGGGCTGAACCGTGGACTGCCATGGTCAGCTTGAGGTAACCAAACGGGTGATGGAAACCTCCGCCGATGTGCTGGGCATGGGTATTTTCAACACCCTGCCGAGAGAGCCAGCTGCAGATCTCAGCGTTAGCAATGACCAGTGCCCCGGTGCGGCGAGCAATACTGACGGTATCCCCGACATGATCCCCGTGACCGTGTGTTAATAGTATGTAATCCGCTTGAACTTCATCCGCAGTAATCGTGGCAGCGGGATTTCCATGGAAAAACGGGTCGACCAGGAGACGCTTGCCGCCTGTCTCGAGGCACAGTGCAGAATGTCCATACCAGGTGAGTTTATCTGACATTGAAAACCTCCGGGGGAGTTTTTTTGTAATTGGCAAAATTTCTATTGGATATTTATTGACAAAACAATACTTTAAACTGAGACATATTATTATATTTCGGAAATCAATTCCATCAATACATCCAATAACGCTTTCTGCGTTTCAACCGAAATTTACCCAATATTTTTTACCCGTCAGTCTTTATCGACCGTGCCATTTTGATCCAGTACACCTGGCCAACTTTCCCATAAAATTGACAAATTTTCCGGCTGGGGTAAACCCTGCCTTTTGTCGTCATCGGTGCCATAAATTCAGAAGAAATATAGCGTTACATTCCAGACAGGGAAAAAACCGAGCAAGGCCTGTTTTTTTGGATCTCACTTCCAATTGCCGGAGTAAGATTTTACAGTAAGGTCTCAAAGAAATTAATCACCATTCCCATTCTTCTTCATCCCAAAATATGGGAACAGGATTGTCTTGCAAGTGGTCATCCCCTTTTTGGGACATTTCTGGAAATTTCTCTTCCCATCCATGACGATGATGACTGGCAGATTGGATAACCAACCTGTTTCCCTCAAAAAAATTATCAACTACATCGGTAATAAAAGCCAGTTACAAAAGGTCGGCGGAACACGAACTCCCCCGTGGATTTTCCAATTTTTCCGATTTATGATCGGACAATCATAAACATGAAAATATGTCATTTGCAGCAACATTTTAATAATATTCGATGAGAGGTCAATGAAATTTTTTATTTACTATTTGATAGGGGAAAAATCAAATTACTACCTGGATATTCAAAAACTATATTTTTCATAATTCCATCGACAAACACCTCTGCTTTGTGTTGGAAAAAATCCATTTATTTAAGGGCACTTTTTAGCAGTAAAAACTGCTTTAAGAGACCCATTTCTTTATAATACTATATTCGTAACAGGGTTTCTTTTCTTATTTTTCATATTTTGAATTTATCTAAAACACTCTATAATATCCATATTCAAAAATATTTTTGAACACTCTATTCGTAGTTAATTTTTATTCGGAGGATGGCAGCAAATGAAACCTACACTGAAAGAACGCTGGAACTACTGGTTTGATAACTACATGTCACGCGGAACGCTGGCATTGATCGGCGGCTTGTCTCTCATATCGCTTGTGATCATCCTGGTAATGGCGGGGGTTATCAGCTTGGGAGGGGTCGCCCTCGCTCCAGAAGGTTCAACAGAAGGGTTGTCATTCGTGGAGGCTGCCTGGGAAGGTTTGATGCGCACATTGGATGCCGGGACCATGGGCGGCGATACCGGTTGGGGATTCCGGCTGGCAATGTTCGTTGTGACGGCGGGCGGGGTGTTTTTTATCAGCGCTCTGATCGGCGTTCTGACAACCGGCGTTGAAGGGAAGATCGAGGAACTTCGCAAAGGCCGTTCGCGGGTGCTGGAGAATGGTCATACCGTCATTTTAGGGTGGTCGGCACAGATCTTTACGATCATCCCGGAGATCGTGGAAGCCAACAAGAACCAACCTTCGGGGGTGATCGCGATCCTCGCCAGCAAAGACAAGGTTGAGATGGAAGAAGAGATCCGCGCCCGGGTGGGAGATACCGGGAAGACAAAGGTGATCTGCCGGTCCGGAGAACCAATCGACCCGACAGAGCTGGAAATTATCAGCCCGCACACTGCCCGTTCGATCATCATCCTGCCGCCAGAAGAAGGCGACCAGGACTCAGTAGTGATCAAGACCGTTTTAGCGATCACCAACAACCCAAGGCGTCATCCTGAACCATATCATATCGTGACACAGATCAATGATTCCCGGACTCATGATGTGATCAAAATGCTGGGCACCAAAGATGAGCTTCATGCAGTATTGACCGGTGATGTGATCGCCCGGGTAACCGCACAAACCAGCCGGCAAAGCGGTTTATCGGTTGTTTACACTGAGCTGCTGAATTATGGCGGGGATGAGATCTACTTTAAAGCTGAGCCATCCCTGACCGGAAAGAGTTTCGGTGAAATTCTTGGTGCTTACGAAGAGTCTTCCGTGATCGGAATACAAAAAGCAGACGGCGGGTCACATCTCAACCCTTCCATGGATACCAAGCTTGAAAGCGGGGATCAATTGATCGCCATTTCAGCTGATGATGACACCATTAAATTATCCGGCAAAGGTACTTTACCGGTTCAAAACCGGCTGATTGTACAGGCTGGTCAGACCAGAGCTCAAAAAGTTGAGAAGGGATTATTGATCGGTTGGAATGAAACAGCTGA
>CAZBRI010000158.1:0-6875 GCA_964494055.1 uncultured Anaerolinea sp. | reverse complement strand
CCTGGGCATCATTCAACCAGTACCGATTCAATGGGCTGAACCCCTTGGGGACCTTTTGGAAACTTATTTGAAGGGCAAAGAAAAAATATCCATCAAAGAGCTGTCAGCTCGAACATCCAGGCTGGCAAAATTAAACCTTAAGGATAAATAACAAATATATATCCTTAAATTACATATTTTAAAAAGATAATTCAGGATAAATATTCTTTAATGCTTTATAAGTATCAAGATAAACATTGAATAAATGATTATAAATTTCAGCTTTATCACAATCGGGTCTGGTAATCGACCCGATTGTGATAAATTTTTCGATCTCATCCCAGGATTTGAACAACCCATTCCCTTTCCCTGCGATGAATGCAGCACCGAGTGAGGAACCTGGATGATTGGCAACTTCTTCCAGTGGTATCCCAATTACATCGGCGGTTATCTGCCGCCATAAAATTGAATGCGCACCGCCATTTGTCAACCTGGCTTTTTGGGCTGTATGGTTTCGTTCTGCCAGGATAGAAATATGATGACGGAATCCAAAAGAAATCCCTTCCAGAATGGCTTTGTAAATATGGTTTTTGCTATGCGAAAGAGTTAACCCTATTATTGTGCCTCTCGCCAATGGATCATTGACAGGAGTTTTCTCGCCCAGGAAATAAGGGAGAACGACCAGGCCGTCTGAACCTGCGGTAATCCCCTTTGCTCGCTCATCAAGATCCAGGTAATCCATTTCTGGTGAAAACTGATCACGGAACCATCGAATCAGGCTCCCGCTCGATGCCATACAGCCATTCACCAGGTACTTCCCTGGAATTATGTGATAATCAAGATATAACCTGTGATCCACATCAGGCATGTTGACGCAGTATAAAATATCACCTGCGCCGCCCAGCTTTACAAGCATGTCACCATCATCCCTGACTCCAGCGGAAAATGCTGAGGCAACATGGTCTGCACTTCCTGCCGTCACAATTGTTCCTTGCCGTAAACTACATTCACGGGCTGCATCACAAGTTACTTCTCCAATCACATCTGCAGGCCAGTGAACAGTCCCAAGCCATGAACGATCTATACCTGCCAGGGCAAGTAAATCATCATCCCAGTCCTGAGTTAAAAGGTCAAATAACCCGCTTTCGAGTGCCCAATTTCTTTCAATTGAAAACACGCCGCTCAACCTGTAAACAATATAATCATACGAACCCATCACACGCCTTGCAAGCTGAAAGATTTCAGGTTCTTGTTTTTTTAGCCACAAAAGTTTGGGGCCGATACTTTGCTGCGAAATCACGCTTCCTGTTTTATTCAAGATTGCATTTTCAATCGTCTGTGATTTCTGGTATTCAATTTCTTGAAAAGCCCTTGAATCATTCTGTTGAATAGAGGGACGCAGCAGTTTACCTTTTTCATCCAGCAGAATAAGGGCAGGTACCATTCCGCTTACCCCTACACCTTTAATTTCTTCATAACTGATGGCTGTGTCTTTCATCAGCTGACGGGTGCCGCTGATGACATTCTGCCACCATTGGTCAGGATTTTCCTCTGCCCACCCCGGAAAACGGGAGACCATAGTGGAAGGGTAAGAAATATTCCCGATAATCTTACCAATAGGATTGATAAGTATCAGTTTTGTTGAAGTCGTTCCAATATCTATCCCAAGCAAATACTCAGGCATTCTTACGCGCAAGCTCCACTGCCTTAACAAATTCCTGGACTCTTTTGCCTTCTACCGGATTCCAGGTATAACCATCCACCTTCAAGCTGGAACCGACAATGACACCATCGGCATATTTCAAAAATTCTTCAATATTTCCGGCTTTTGCCCCAGTATTGAGCAGGACAGGTACTGCTCCGCGGACACCATCCTGTGCTTCTTGAATCCAGGAGATATCAGGCTCCGAGCCCGCCATTGGGCCAGAGACTAAAATTGCATCTGCCAGCGAAGAAACAACAGCACTGTGGGCTCTTTGTGATATGGTTCTGTTTCCAAGGCTGGATGCAAATTCAGGGGTCACATTGTAAAAAACCTTCACATCATCTGCATCAATATTGTGCCTGTAACGGAGCATCGCACCGGCATCTGTTGTCCATAACCCCATGTCACTTTCATATGTTCCGGTAAATACTTCCCGGACAAAACTTGCCCCGGTGGCCTTGGCGATTGCCAAAGGCGCTTTAGGATCCCACAAAAAATCGACACCAAAAGGACGGTCTTTCGGTGCAATTTCAGCGATGACCCTGCTCATTACAGCAGCTGCTTCAAGGTCGGCTTTCAATGTGTAAGGGCGGTCACCTTCATTACAGAATAAAATGCCGTCAACACCATTTTCAAGTAATACCCTCACATCTTCCCGCATGGATGTGATCATGCCGTTGATACCAATTTCTGGATTATACAGCGGTGTACCAGGCAGCGGTAAAAAATGCGCCATAGCGATAATCGGCTTCTTGATTCCAAACATTTTCTCCAATAGTTCTTTCATTATTACTCCAGGACAACAAATTATTCATCAGGTAAAAAATATTAATAAATCTAGGAATTCGATTATGTAAAATCAATATTTACAGAACAAACAGCCACGGGCACATTTTTCTCTCGAGCAATTCAATTGCATAATACATACCTACACCTAACAGGCTCATGGCAAGTATACCTGCATACATGGAAGGGAAATTCATCAAAGAGCTGCCCTGATAATAAATATAATAACCTAGCCCGCTGTTTGTCGCATAAAGCTCTGCAATATATAAAACAGCGACTGCCGTTCCAACCGACTGCCTTAAGGCTGTAAAAATCGCTGGAAGACTGGCAGGAAAATAAACATATCGAAATAGTGCCTTTCTCCCGGCTCCAAGGCTTTTAATCGATCTAATTAACTCCGGGTGAACATTCGAAGATTGATCTTTTACAAGGACAAGTATCTGGAAGAAAAGAATAATGAAAATAATAATAACCTTGGAAAAATCTCCAATACCGAAAAATAATAAAACAATTGGAACAAAAACAACTTTTGGAATCGGATACAACAAATAAACCAGGGGGGTAAATACCCGGTTAATTATCCGGGATTGCCCCATCACTAAACCTGCCGGCACGGCTGTCACAACGGCCAGGCTTGTTCCCGCAATAACCCGCTCTAAACTGATGAGAAAATGTTTTGTCAGTTCACCTGTAAATAAATCTTCAGCAAAAACGCGGAACACGATAATTGGACCCGGCAATATATCAATCTTTAACAATAAAGCCAGTAATTGCCAGGTTATCAAGATGAACACGAATGCAAGAAAAAGATCCCTTTTATTTTTCATTATTAAACTTCTGCCCGTTTTTCTCATTAAGCAGGCTTCGAACTTGTTTACACATTTCCAAATATGCCGCACTATTCCTGTAACCTAAACGCCCGGAATCAGGATTTTCGAATGTTATCGCCTGCTGATTTGGGGCGGAGTTTAGTACCAGGATATTTCTACCCATCATGACCGCCTCCTCAATTGAATGGGTCACCAGGATCGATGTCAATACATTTTCAGCGATCAGCTCCAATATGAGGTCCTGCAAATTTTCCCGGGTGGGAGCATCCAATGATGAAAAAGGTTCGTCAAGCAGGAACAGATCCGGGTGCAGGACAAGGGTTCGTGCTATGGCTGTTCTCTGTCTTTGTCCCCCTGATATTTGACCGGGATATTTTCCGCTAATATCCTTCAATCCAAGCCGCTCCAACATTACATCAACATCTGAAAATTGATTCTCTTCGCTTGGTGCATGTACACCATCCGCGCCATAAAAACTTCTTACCTGGATCCCTAGGCTGGCATTCTCACGGACGGTAGCCCAGGGGAGCAGTCCGTAATCCTGAAGGATTAAACCGGTTTTTGGCCGTGGACGTTTGAGAATAGCTCCGTCGACGGATACCCTGCCCGACTGCGGCTGTATCAATCCAGACAGAAGCGCCAACAGGGTGCTTTTTCCGCACCCTGAAGGCCCTATGACTGCCCATGTTTCACCAGGAGTGATATTCCAATTGAAATTTACAAATATTGGCTTATCCTGGTATCCAAAGTTCACAGCCTCTAAACTGATCATTTAAAACAAATTCCTCAAATTAAATCTCCTAAGGCAGTAAATTGCCGTTCACAGAATTAGCATATGATACATCAGCCGGTAAAATATTCCTGGATTTCGCCCACGCCATTACATCGCCCCACTCAGTTTCTGACGGCACACCTTTTGCAGGAAATTTTGGGATAATAAACTTGCCTGCCAGCGGAGGTGGAACAATTTTCTGTTCGCTTAATAAATTGCTGTATTTTTCAGGCGTGTCATTAATCATCTGAACTGCAGTTTCAATAGCAGCCAGGAAATTTTTAATATCCTCAGGATGAGAATCGATCACTTCTTTTCTGAATGAAATAACACTCGCTCCCAATTTCGGCTCTTCAGAATCGCTCAGGATGATTTTAGCCCCTTGTGAAACTGCCAAAGCAGCCAGGGGATCAGGCATCACTGCGGCCTGAATCCCGCCGGATGCAAGTAAAGCCATCCGGTCAGGAATTTTCGGCACGGCAATTGTTTTGATTTCATCGGCAGTAAAACCGTTTGATTCAAGCAGGCGTGTTGTTACATATTCAATGATTGTGCCCTGTGAAATTCCGATTTCAACATTTTTCAAACCTGAGATATCGGAGATATTGGATTTTCCTGATGCCAGAATGAAAAAATGGCCTGACTCTTTAGTTGCCATTAGTCCATAACGGACAACTTGCAGCTGTACCTTTTCTTTATTAAAAAGCATCACAGACAAAGTTTCGTTCAGTGCACCATCTGCTTTTCCTGCCTGTAAAATTTGGTCACGTTCCGGTGCTGATGCTGCTGGTATCAATTCAACTTTTACATTGTTTTTTTCAAATAATCCTTCTGACTGAGCCACAAATATTGGAAGCGTATCAATTACCGGGATGACAGCTATTTTCAAAACAACAGGTTCCTGTTTTGCCGGACTCGAAGCACATCCAGCTGTAAACAACGCTAAAAATAGTACAATCAAAATTATTCGTTTCATGCAGAATTTTCTCCTATTATTGTTGCAGATTATGATTTATTATTTAAATTCGTAATTCCAATTGAGTTCAAAAGAAAAACTTCAACATCAGGGATGATGGATTCCAGATCACTCTCATCCGAATAAATCCACCTGATCACAATTTCATTCAAAGCACCGATCCATGCCCTTGCTGTAATTTCGGTATTGATCGGAGGAATGCTCCCGTCCAGCACCGCGCTGGCCAGCCTTTTTTCTATAATCCCAGCCAGCCTGTCATTAATTGCCCGATGCCGAATTTCAAAAGCTTCCCCCAGGCCGACAGATTGGACCAGTACAATTTTTGCCAGCGTTTTATATTTCCCAAATAGATGTAATATTTCTACGAGAGCAGTCCTCAACTGCGAAACCCCATGCTCACTCGAACCAATTGCATCTGATAGGTTTTTTTCTACCAATGATGAAAATGAATCAATTAATCCCAGGAAAATATCCTGCTTACTTGGAAAATAGAAATAGATAGACCCCTTCGATTTTTTAGATTCGGCAACTATATCATCCACCCTTGTTTCGTGATAACCTTTTTGGGCAAATACAGTCACCGCTGCTTCTAAAATTTTAATACGTGTGTCATTTAATTCATTCATAATTAGTTTTTAATCCGACTGGTCAGTCTAGTTTGATATCAAATTATATATTGACTTGGGAACATTTGCATAGTGTAAATCTGCAATTTCCTAATCCTGAATATTTACCTGTTGAAATTTTCCTGCATGATAGAATAACTTGAAGATAATATTTTCAAAATCATTTGAAAAATATTGAAGACTTCTGAAGTTTCCCGAAAAATAATCATGTTCATACACCTAAACACCCATTCGGCTTATTCTTTTCTTGAAGGATTACCCCTGCCTGCTGACTTAGCCAAAGCTGCTGCGCAGAACAAAATGCCGGCATTGGGATTAACGGACCATCAAACACTTACCGGCACAATTGAATTTGTGAATGCCTGTAATACAGCGGGAATCCAACCGATTGTCGGATTGGAAGTGGATAAGGAATCGGGTGGAAGATTGCAGCTCCTTGCTGTCAGCAAAGACGGCTGGTCAAACCTCTGTCGTATCAGCAGCTTCCTTGCTTTACAGGATAACCCGGCCAAACCCTGCAGCCTTGATACATTATCAGCCAACAATAATGATTTGATCGCACTTGGTTCTGAAAATGAAAACCTGCCTGCATTACGTGATATTTTTCCTGGCAGATTTTACATCTCCCTGCAAAATCCTGACCGCGGAATTCCGCTGGTAAAAATTGGAAAACAACTTAATATTCCTCTGGCTGCCATACATCCCGTTTTCTATATCAACCCTGAACAATCAATACTTCAAAAAACTGTATCAGCGATTAAATACTTACAACCAATCAATCAAATGGATCCTGGTAAATTTGCGCCGAATGGTTCTTTTTTCTTGAGTGTGTCGGAAATGGAGAACCGTTTCCAACACTTCCCAAAAGCACTTGATAATACAATCGAGATAGCTGAACGCTGCAAGTTCGATATGCCTGTCGGTAAACCGAATATGCCAAAAATTGAGATACCAGCCGGCCTGACACCTGCCCAATACCTGGCAGAAAAAGCTGAGGCAGGTGCATTTTCTCTTTACGGCGAGGTAACACCACAAATAAGAGACCGGCTGAACCACGAATTGAATGTTATCAGCCAAATGGGTTTCGAACCGATATTTTTAATTGTGGAAGAGATTTTAAACTTCGCCCGTGAAAAACAAATTCCCTTTTCTTCGAGGAGATCGGAAGAGCACACGTCTGAACTCCAGTCACCTGAAGCTA
>CAZBRI010000157.1:0-6876 GCA_964494055.1 uncultured Anaerolinea sp. | reverse complement strand
GGACTGCTTCCCGAGCAAGTTAAAATTTGCAGCGAATTAATATCCCTTCAAATGAAAGGCCGGGCAACATCATTAAACCTGGCAGTTGCGGCAGGAATTTTTATGTACAATTTTATGGAGTTCAACAAGGAACGAAAAAATAAATTTCTAGAGTAATTAAATAATTAATTTTGTCTTTTTCATGATCCAAATCGGATTCAGAAGTGTGATTGGAGGAAAAATGGCAGAGAAAAAGAAAGGTGTCATAGCAATTTTGACGGGCGGCGGGGATGTACCAGGCCTTAATCCGGCAATTCGGGCAGTCACCATTCGCGCTTTGAGGGAAGGATATAATGTTGTCGGTGTCAGAAGAGGTTGGGCTGGCTTAACTGATATTATCCGGGATAAATCTGCAGACAATAGCAATAATTTCCAATTTTTAACTGAAGAGATAGTTAATCCTGCTGGCAGAACCGGCGGAACTTTTTTGCATACTTCCAGGACAAATCCGGGAAAAATGAAAAAAGAAGACGTCCCCGTTCATCTTCGAGAAAAATTTACCGAAGCACGAAATGACCTGACCGAAGAAGTCTTAAAAAATCTCGATTACCTTGGAGTGGATTATCTCATCCCGATCGGAGGGGATGATACATTGAGTTACGGCGTCAGGTTGTATCATGAAGGCGTCAAGATCGTCGCCATCCCAAAAACGATGGATAATGATGTGCCAGGAACAGATTATTGTATCGGGTTCAGCACCTGTGTCACCCGAACAATCGCCCTGACAAATAGTCTGCGTACAACTGCGGGTTCCCATGAAAGATTCCTGGTTCTGGAAGTATTCGGCAGATACGCTGGTTTTACAGCGATACTCCCAACCATGGCTGGTGCGGCAAACAGGTGTGTCATTCCGGAATATAAATTCAACATCGAGCATCTCACTGAATTATTGAGTAAAGACCGCACTGCAAACCCCAGCCGCTATTCTGTATTATTGGTTTCCGAAGGAGCAATGTATGAAGGCGGCGAAATGGTCTATGAGGACAGCAAAACTGATGCTTACGGTCACGCCAAACTGGGAGGCATCGGCGACATGGTATCTGCAAAACTGAAAGAAATTTCCCCCAAATTCAATAATGGACAGGTCGTTGATGTGGTGACCCAAAAACTTGGCTACATGGTCAGAGGCGGGGATCCGGATGCCATTGATTCGATTGTCCCTATGGCTTTTGGAAACCTGGCACTGGATATGATCTTGAAAGGAGTTCACGGCCGGCTGGTAGTTTTGAAAAATGGCCGGTACGATAATATGCCGCTGGATGTTGTGACCGCTACCAAGAAATTGGTTAATGTCTCTCATTTTTATGATACAGAGCGATACAGACCAATCTATGAAAATTTTGAAATGAAACCATTATTTATTATGACAAGCGAGTAATTTGCCAGGTAAAAAATTTCAGTTTTGTGAATTGATACTGGTATAATCTGTTGAAATTTCACAAATTGGAGTAAGTAAGTATGAATATATCGATGTGGAAAAAAGCTTTGCAGATCATACCTTCTGTCACGAAAGAAGAATGGGATGGATTAGATTTTATATCAAAATGGTTGATCTCAACCCGGGCGGCAGTACTGGTGATGACATTTATTTCTGCTGCCCTGGCAGGAATTTTCGCTCTGCGGGAACACCATTTTAATTTTGTTTCCTGGTTAGCACTTGTACTCGGCCTTGTCTTTGCCCATGCAACCAATAATTTATTCAATGATTATACAGATTTTGTGCGCGGGGTGGATAAGGATAATTATTTCCGAACCATGTATGGACCACAGCCGGTAGCGAATGGTTTGATCACCGTTAAACAGCTGCTGACTTATACAGCGATTACTGGATTAATTGCTGCGGCTTTTGGGTTTTACCTGATCGCAGTGAACCGGAATGATCCCATAATTTGGCTGCTGCTCGGCCTTGGAGCCTTTTTCGTCCTTTTTTATACCTGGCCTTTGAAATATATTGCGATGGGCGAAATTGCAGTTCTCCTGGTCTGGGGGCCATTGATGATCGGCGGCGGTTATTACGTTCTGGCGAAATCGTGGGATTGGAATGTTGTCTGGGCAAGCATCCCCTATGTATTGGGGGTAACAACAGTCATTTTCGGAAAGCACATTGATAAAATCAAAATGGATATAGAAAAAAATATTCATACGCTGCCGGTGGTGCTGGGCGAAAAAATTTCCCGTTATACTGTCCTGGCAATGCTGATTTTCCCATATATTCTCACATTAGTCTTAATTGCAGCAAAATATTTCACACCTGTTATGCTGATCGTTTTATTCGCTTTACCTAGCTTCCTGAGAACCTACCCAATGTTCTTGAAGCCCAGACCAGATACACGGCCTGAAGGTTTCCCTGATGGGCAGGGCGGCTGGCCGCTTTATTTTGCTCCCCTGGGATTTGCCAATAATCGTTCCTTCGGCGGATTATTCATGCTTGGGCTGTTAATAGATGTCCTGTTGCGCTTATATTTACCCGCTTTCTGGCATTAACTAAACTGAAAGAAGGAAATTACTACTCCTGCCGGGTGATGTTTTCACCCGGCAGGTTTATTTTTAATAATCCAGGTGTGTGTATTATTTTGCACAATCCAATGTATAATTTATTATCATTGTTGAAAGGAGAATTCATGAATATTAATTTTGGCATGTGGAAAAAAGCTGCCTGGGAATTGATAAAGATGGATGACAAGAAGGAGTGGGACTCACTGGATGTCATCTCAAAGTGGTTAATTGCCACAAGATCTGCAGTTACAACAGTCACAATTTATTCATCCATTATCGCCGGTTTATTGGCTTTACGGGCTGGCTTTTTTTCATTCTGGCCGTGGCTGGTCGTGACTCTGGGTCTTTTTATTGCACATGGCACCAATAATCTATTAAATGACTACACAGATTATTCACGAGGTGTGGACAAGGATAATTATTTCCGGACCCAGTACGGTGTTCACCCCCTTGTTCAGGGTTTTTGGACTAAATCGCAGCAAATCCAGTGGTTTATCGTCAGCGGGATTATTGCATTTCTTTCAGGCGTATATGCTCTTTGGTACACAGAGTTAAACCCGGTTGTCATCGGCTTATTTGCATTTGGCAGTCTTGTATTATTGTTCTACACATGGCCTATGAAATATTGGGCGATCGGCGAACTTTCTATATTTCTCATTTGGGGACCGATCATGATAGCCGGAGTTTATCTAGTTTTATCCAGAGAATGGAATTGGATGGTCGCTCTGGCGGGAATTCCATTCGGCTTAAGTGTGGCAAGTATTAATGTAGCCAAACACACAGACAAATTAAAGGATGACAGTAAAAAAGGGGTTGGGACTTTCCCTGTCCGGGTTGGGGAATTGGCAGCCAGGATTACGACGATGGGTACAATCATCATTGCTTACTGCGTGGTGATTTATCTTGTTTTCACAGGTTATTTTTCCACATTCCTGCTCTTAATCTTATTTGCAGGTCAGCGGGCTTTTTACGCTGTGGCAGTTTTAAGCAAAGCACGCCCTGAAGAGGCTCCAAAAGGGTTTGAAGTATTTTGGCCCACCTGGTTTTCTGGTTTTTGTTTTTATCACAACCGGTTATTTGCAGGATTGTTCATTTTAGGTATATTCCTGGATACCATATTTCATATTAACACTGTTAAATTACCTCTTACAAATAATCAGTTTGGTTGGATCGCCATGGGAATTGGGGTTATCATTGCGTTTGTGCGGTTTGTCCTGGATAAACAGAAAAAGAAAATAGCCTGATATTTACATATTTTCAGATAATAAAAAACCTCTTCCAATTTCTGGACGAGGTTTTATTTTTGCTCTTTTTAGCTTATGTCTATCATCCTTTTTTTTCGTTTCTAGCTTTGATCCATTCAATGATCATCGGAACAATGGAGATCAGGACGATCGCAATAATCACAAATTCGAAATTATTTTGGACAAATTTGATCGTTCCAAAGAAATAACCCAGGGAAAGGAATAAAGTAACCCAGGTGATACCGCCGATTACGTTATAACGGAAAAAATAACTGTACGACATATCGCCCACACCTGCAACAAATGGTGCAAAGGTGCGAACGATTGGAACAAAACGTGCAAGGAAGATCGTTTTGCCGCCATGTTTTTCAAAAAACGCATGCGTTTTTTCGATATATTCTTTCTTGATCAACTTAATTTCACCGGTATAAGCGCGTGGACCGATCGCATGACCGATCCAATAATTTGCAGCGTCCCCGCCGACAGCAGCGACCAAGAGTAAAACAAAAAGCAAAATGGGATCAAGCCTGTGCATGGCAGCGAAAGTGCCTGCGGCAAATATTAATGAATCACCGGGTAAAAATGGTGTGACGACCAGGCCTGTTTCACAAAAAATGACGATAAATAATAATACATAAGTGAGATTATTATACTGATCGATGATTCCTCCCAATACTTTATCCAGGTGAAGAAAAATATTTACCATGTTGCTTAATAATTCCATTTTATTATCTCCAGAAATTTATTTTTGAGACAGTATTATACATCAGGTTCTTATTCTTCCAGATTTTGCATTTTTAGCATCTTTTGGTTATTTTTTATAATGCCAATGAAAACACCAGATGCAAGCAGCATCCAGCCAGCAATCCATGGGTATGAATCACGTAAAATAAACGGAACATCTGCTAAATATGAAGTTAAATCTGTCAGCGCAAGTCCCAGGCTGATTGCATTCCAGGCTCCATGAATGACGATGACAGAAATGAAGGCGTTGAGCAGCGTTCTGATAGATTTCTTTTGATAGCTATCTACCAGTGAATAGCCCAATAAACCGCTATTAAATATATGCGGTAAGGCAGCAGATGCCCTGACAATTGAATTCAATCCCCAATCAGCCGATGACGTCCCAGTAAAGCCAATATTTTCAACCAGTGCAAAGGCAGCGCCTAAAAAAGAACCGATGACGAAACCTTCGACAGGTTTTTGGATCTTTTTTAGCAATGGGACAATGAGCAGAACCTTTGATGTCTCTTCAATCATGGGTATCAGGATCGAAAATGCAATAAAAGCCAATACCGGTATCCCCGGGGCAAAAAATAATTTTGCAATTGTGGTTGTCCTTTCATCTGAGCTGAGAATACCGGATTGAATTGTTTCAACTGCAGAATTCAACACTTGAAGGAGACCCGGCGAAAAACTTGCGTAGAGCATGTAGAGGAGGATCAGTATAACGATCACAATAAATTCCATGGTCAAGGCAATAACCGGTGGAAACAAGAGCCCCAATCCAAATAGGGTCCACATTTTTCTTTGACCAGGCAGGAAAAGATTGTTATAGCAAATGGTTAATATGGCCAGGATGGGGAGTGAAATTGTGAAAATATTCAAAATTGGAATAAATTCACTATATGACGGAAAATTTGTATCGATAAAAATTCCCAGTGAAATCAGGCACAACCATATGACCATAATTGCCGGCAGGAGAATTTTATTGTTGATGTGGTATAGCGAGAAATTAAAGGGGTGGTTAACTACATTCCCAAAATTTAATAGCATTCCCGGGATAAAGAGCAATCCGAGCAGGAAAATCCCACCGGCAAGAAATAGAAAAACCAGGCTGCTGCTGTTGTCCGGGCTGTTGAATGAATAGCCTGAAAAGAGAACTAAAAAAATGGATATCAGCACCATGAAAACGATATTGAGCGCGAAAAAGGCTGCGAATAAAATTGATTTCCAATCCGATTTATCTTTATTATTTTCTATGAACATTATTTTTCAACAATCGAGATAGAAATAATATAGTCAGTAGCCTGAGACCCGCCGGGAATCGCCGGATCTCTTGCAGGCAAATTCATCAGAACATCCATCCCCTTCGTAACTTCTCCAAAGATTGTGTACTGATGATTCAATTTACTTTCGGGTGCCAGGGTAATAAAAAATTGACTTCCGTTTGTATCCGGTCCGGTGTTGCTCATACCGACTAATCCGGCACGGTCATAAGTGAGATTATTTTTCTCGTCTTCAAAAAAATATCCTGGTCCCCCGAGGCCGGTACCTGATGGATCACCTGTTTGGACAATAAATCCGGGAATAACCCTGAACAAGCTGTTTCCGTCGTACCATTTTTTCCGGGAAAGATATAGAAAATTGTTTACGGTAAATGGAGATTGTTTTGAAAAGAGATCGATGACTATTTCCCCTTTGTTCGTTTTTATTATCGCTGAATATTTTTTTGCCGGGTCGAGCTTCGCCGGAGGACAAATATTTATTTGGTTTTTTGATAAAACCGCCAGGTTGACCAGGTCTTCGAGCTGTGAAAATAAATTACTTTGCCACTTGATGATCTCCCCGTTCACAAGGATCACAGGTGCACCCGGCAATTTTATTTTTTGGCCGGTATTCCAGGCTTCAATGATGAGTTCTTTTATTGGCGTGCTGTCAAGATCCGTTTGGAATTTTTGGATATCTAATCCGGGTATTGAGGATTCCGTCAGCAGCCATTGATGAAATTCCACTGGATTTTTATTAATCCAGTCCGCCTGGGTCTTATACAGATAATCATGCATTTCCCAAAATTTTGATTGTAAAGAGGCGGCTTCTGCTGCCTGGGCTGCCAGGGCTGCTTTATCATGCATTGAGACCAGCGGGAAATTCCTGAAAACCTGGTTGACCTTTCCCGGATGAGCCGCTATGATATTTTTCAGAATTGGGGCAAGTTGAGCACAAGAGGCACATTGAAAATCACTGTAAACAATGATCGACACATCAGCGTTCAAATCTCCAAGTATATGATCCTCCAGTCCGGCCTTGGGAAATAATGAGATCTCAGATGAGATCGGAAGAGCACACGTCTGAACTCCAGTCACCTGAAGCTATC
>CAZBRI010000156.1:0-6884 GCA_964494055.1 uncultured Anaerolinea sp. | reverse complement strand
CTTTTTTGGAGCATCAACAATCGCGTTTGGTTTATCCCATACCTTTTTATTGGCATTGATCACTTTATTCTTAATCGGTGCAGAAGATACGATCAGTACGATCATTCGGAATACGATCAGGCAGCTGAACACACCCGATCATATTCGCGGAAGAATGACAAGCATCAACCAGATATTTTTCCTTGGCGGCCCTCAATTGGGTGAGGTGGAAACAGGTTTGGTAGCTGCCTCGCTTGGAGTCCCTTTTGCAATAATCTCAGGCGGGATCGGCACAATCATTTCTGCATTCATCATCATGAATAAATGGCCTGAGCTAAAAGAATACAGTGGTCACGATCAGTAAAATGAAATTATCCCAATAGTTTTAACAAATAAAAAAATGGGAAATTACAGATTTTAATTTTCACAGTTGAAAACCTTCCACCGGGCATTGCTGAATTATTCCAGGCTGCTTTTTTATTGTGACAATAACCTGTCATTTATCCTATGATTGTCATACGATGTCTCTTCTCCCGTTGACTTTACCTGATAATAGTCTTATACTTTTGCTAATAGAGGTTCCCCACCATGCGCATTTATCGGAAACATCCCCGTTTATTATTTTAAAAGGCACGCCTTTCTGCGTGCCTTTTTCATTTCTCTGGAAAAGGAGAGTAAAAAAATGGATTATGGAATGATAGGTAAGATCGAGAAAGCAAAAAGATATGCCGAAGAACGCAAACGATTTCGTTTTAATAAATTTGATGTCACCTTCCATGGTGATAACAATGACCATCATGTTGGTTTTTCCGATGGCGCTTTTAGCTGTGATTGTGAATTTTTCATGACACATCATCGCTGTGGGCATACAATGGCATTAGAAATATTATTAAAAGAGATGATTCCGGCAACTGAAGAAGTATAAATTTTATTTTTTTAGTAATTTGGCCTCCGAGAAGCAAAATTCTCGGAGGCCTTTTTTATAAAGTACAATTACGGTATGAAAAGAACAATAACCAGGCGTGATTTCCTGAAAATAAGTGCTTCTGCCGCATCTTCCCTTGCTCTTAATCCCATATTACCTTTACACGATGAATTTCCTGATGGGATGATGATAAGAATAACAAGCAGCGGAATTGATGAAAAAGGAATCCCGGTTTATTCTGAGCCAAACGATCAAAGCCGGATAATCCGGTCTGTGTTTCGCGATAATTTGCTTAATGTTTATGAGGTTGTTGATTCTGGCACCCCCGGGTACAACCCGATTTGGTACCGTGTTTGGGGCGGATTTGTTCACAGGGCGAGAACACAAAAAGTTGAATACATCTTCAACCCCATTGCACAATCGATCAGGGAAAATGGACAGCTTTCCGAAGTGACCGTCCCCTATACACAGGCATTGAGACTAATCGGAAAAGTTTGGCAGCCGCTCAACCGGCTTTATTTCAACAGTGTTCACTGGGTGAAAGGAATTGACATTGGCCCGGATGGACAACCATGGTACCGGATTCTGGACGAATTGGTTGATATAACCTATAACGTACCGGCCTTTCACATGCGTCTGATTAAGGATGAAGAATTAACTCCAATTACTCCTGAAATACCCTGGGAAAAGAAACGAATTGAAGTATCTTTATCTGGTCAGAGAGTTACCTGTTTTGAATATGATAAACCGGTTTTTTCCACCATTATCTCTTCAGGCCGTATAGACAATTTTGTCGGCGCAAATGGTATCCCTACACGCACTCCAACCGGTGAATTCTATGTCAGTGTAAAAATGCCGTCAAAACATATGGGTTCGGGGGACCTGGCGCAGGCTGCAGATATCGAAGCGTATCAACTGCCAGGGGTTCCCTGGACGTCATTTATTCAATTCAGGGGCAGCCGTTTTATGGGACATGCTTTTCATGGTACTTACTGGCACGATAATTTTGGCGTGCCTATGAGCAGCGGATGTTTGAATATGCGGACTGATGAAGCTAAATGGTTTTTTAGATGGTGCCTGCCTGCTGCCCCTGCCGATCAAATCGATCCCCTAACCCTGGATAAAAAAGGTTATGGAACCCCTGGAATAATCACTTCCTGAGCAATTACCAAACTTTTGGTATCTTTGCTATTTAATTTGCTTCTAGTAATTTGGTCAAATCCTAGACATCAAGACGGTACCCGATCCCCCTCACAGTATGCAGGAACCTGGGGGTAGAAGGATCAATCTCCAGGGCGCGGCGCAGCCATGAGATATGTACATCCAAAGTTCTAAGATCTCCGGCATAGCTGGTTTCCCATACTAATTTATACAATTCTCCTCTTTCGATCACTTCACCCCTGTGTTTGATTAATACCTGAAGAAGCTGGGCCAGACGCGGGGTCAACCTTTCATTCTTTCCCAGGCAGCGAAGCCTGTTGTTTACCATATCGAACCGGATGGGACCGACGTGAAGCATATTTCCGCCATTGCTGGGAAATAATGGTTTCATCCTGTTAACTAATTTTTGAACGGTAAAGGGAAGATTCAATACAATATCAGCTTCAGATCTTTCAACTGATTTATTTTCTTCGAGAATTAAAATAATCGGAAAACGCTCTTCTTGTTTTTCCCTGAGTGACTGACAGATACGTACGCCTGTAGAACCTAAAGTCGCAGCATTTACGATCACCATATCCGGACTGATTTCATTCAGCCTTGAAACAGCTTCCGACCCGTTATTTACCAATGTAACTACAAAATCCTTCTTCTGCAGAAGTACAGCAAAAGAAGGTTGATCAGCTTTTTTTCCTTCAACAATTAAAATACTTTCGTTTGTCATTCTTGTCTGAAATACCTATATAAGAACAGACAGCGGTGTATCCAGTCACGTATAACAATGGAAATATTTCCACCTACGGTGCATTATTATACACTAATAATAAATATACTAAATATTAACATGAAATTTAATAATTTTGTTCGAATCCAAATACAAATCATCTTCCTTTTATGGATTTTTTTTGTCACAAAAATATAAATGGCCTTGAATAAATTCGGACAAGTAAAGAAGCAGAAATTATTGACCCGAATTATTGTTTCTGGTAAAATAAAAATTCGAGAGCGTTGTACCCTTCGCTCGCAATTCTCCTGTGATAAACAGGCATTTTCTATAGAAAGGGCTTATAGCTCCATGAAAGTATTATTATTGAAAGATGTTTATAAACTCGGACGTGCTGGTGACGTCAAAAAAGTCGCTGACGGCTTTGGACGAAACTTTTTACTTCCACAAGGTATGGCAGTTCTTGCCACCCCGGGTGCCCTGAAACAATCCGAAAAGATTAAAACTGACGCAACAAAGAAACGCGCAGTTTTAAACAACGAAATGGGTGCAGTTGCAGAAGTCATCAAAGGTCTGGCCCTGGGTTTCGCTTCAAAAGCCGGTGAAACAGGAAAGCTTTACGGTTCCATTACTTCTCAGGATGTGGTAACAAAAATCAAGGAAAAAACCGGTGTTGAAATTAAACGTCAGCAGGTTGATCTTCAACCTATTCGCACCCTTGGTGAACATAAAGCTCACATCCGCCTGACAATGGACCTGATTCCAGAGATCCGGGTTGTTGTTTATCGCGAAGGCGAAACAAATCCAGTTGAATCTGCTGCTCCTGCAGCAAAGACTGAAGAAGCCCCGGCAGCCGAATAAATTTACCTTTTGTTATAAACTAAACATCACCGATTTCAACCCGCCGGGGATCGAATCGGTGATGTTTTTATAATAAACGAAGTGCTGTTACAAAAAATAATTGAAATACATGCCAACTATTGGAGAACAACTAAAAAAGGCGAGAGAAACCAGGAAGCTGACCATCAAACAAGTGGTCCAGGCCATCCATGTCCGGGCCCCATATCTGCAGGCAATGGAATCAGATGATTTTTCGATTTTGCCATCCCCGGCACAAGCCAGGGGCTTTCTCCGAATTTATGCTGAATTTTTGCGGTTAAATGCCGATGACATTTTAGAACATCATCCAGGGGCGCATAACGTAGAGTTGACTCACCAGGATACACTTCCCGAACCACTACTTCAACAAATAATTCCTGCTCATAATGAAAAGAAGATAGAACCGGTTGAGATCATCCCGAACATTGACCCGGAAATTTCGACCTATGGGCCCATAAACCCGACTCCATCCCAAAATATATTTTTGGAAATTGGAAAAACCATTAAATATCGAAGAGAATTGATCAGTCTCACCATCGAGGAAGTAGAACGTCATACACATATTCGGAAACAAAATCTTTTATTAATTGAAGCAGGTGAATTTAACCAGCTCCCTTCCCCTGTCCAGGTTAAAGGCATGCTGGGATCCTTTGCAAGTTTTCTCGATCTCGATCCTGAAGAGATATTACTAAAATATGCTGAAGGGCTTCAATCCTCAAGAATTGAAAGACAGGCACCAGAAACTGCAAAAAAAATATCTGGAATTAACCGGGTCTCAATTTTCCCAAATTTATTCCATTTTCTCACCCCTGATTTGATTTTTGGTGGAAGCATGGTCATTATTATGCTTGCATTGAGTATTTGGGGTGCTGCCAGAATATTTTCTGCAGCAGGCTTCGTTGAATCGACTCCAACCCAGGGACCCTCAATTTCTGACGTTCTGCTTGCTACCCAGGCAACCGACCCGGCTGCTTTAGTTAATGTTCCAACTATCTTTTTCGAAGACGGTACAGCAATACCTACCAACGATGAGTCCAATCCCGGACCAACAGTTACAATTGCAGCTGCCGAACCAACTAATTCATCAGCTGTTCAAATTACGATCGTAGTCCTTGAAAGAACTTTTCTGAGGGTGATTGTTGATGGCGAGACAAAACTTGAAGAAAGGGTATCTCCCGGGGCAGCGCTTTCATATGATGGAAATAATCGTATCGAGGTGCTTACAGGATCGGGTACAGCAGTTCACATCATATTTAATCAAAGTGATCTGGGAGCCATGGGTAATTTCGGAGAAATAGCGAATCGTATTTATACGATCAATGGTGTAGAAACACCAACACCTACCTCAACCCCTACACCTACCATTACTCCAATTCCTTCCCGTACGCTGCGGCCAACCCTTACGCCCAGGCCGACCTCCACGCCAAGACCGGGAAGCACACTGAAACCTTTTCCCACCATAAAACCCTGACATAAAATGCTGGATTATTTCACTTTACATTAGGTCAGGAAGGATATAAAAAAATGATCAAAAAAACATTTCATCTTGTTTCGCTGGGTTGTGCAAAAAATACAGTTGATTCGGACTCAATGGCGCAGCTATTAATGGATGCTGATTTTGAATTGGTTGAGAATCCCAAAAAAGCAGGTGTGCTGATCGTGAACACCTGCGGTTTCATTGGCCCGGCAAAAGAAGAGTCAATCAGTACTCTGAAGGAATTGGCTTCTGCAAAAAAGAAGGACCAATTATTAATAGCGGCCGGCTGCCTGACTCAAAGATATGGAGAAGATGTTGTCAGGCAGGTCCCCGGAATTGACGGCATCATCGGCACTCGCCGCTGGATGGATATCATCCAATTAGTTGAACAACTCAGGGAAACATCTGAGCCGGCTGTGAAATATCATATTCCTGAAGCTGCCGCCATCAGCCGTGAAGAAACCGGCGTGATCAGAGCCAGTATTACCGGAGCGAGCGCCTATTTGAAGATTGCAGACGGATGCCGGCGGCCATGTGCTTTTTGTGCAATCCCGCTGATTAAAGGTACTGCTGTCAGCCGCCCGCTCGAGACCATCATCGACGAAACAAGGGAGCTGCACGAAATGGGGGTTCGCGAACTCATTCTCATTGCCCAGGATACGACCGATTACGGCCATGACCTGGGGTTGAAAGATGGTTTGGCCGTACTCCTTGAATCTATTACAAAAAATGTGCCTGAGATGGATTGGATCAGGGTGATGTATTCTTACCCTGGTTACGTTACTGACCGTATGATTGAGGTGATGGCAAGTAATAAACAAATTTTGCCTTACCTTGATATCCCCTTACAGCACGCCCATCCGGATACCCTGACCCGTATGAAGCGGCCTGCAAATATCGAATGGGTTCACAAAACGCTCTCTAAAATGCGTTCAAGCATTCCCGGGCTCTCAATCCGCACCACTTTTATTGTGGGTTATCCTGGAGAAACTGACAGTGAATTTCAGGCGTTGATGGATTTCATTGAAGAAATTCGATTTGACCGTGTCGGTGCCTTTAAATTCTCTTTTGAGCCAGGTACGAGCAGTGAGATGTACGGGGATCCTGTTCCTGCTGAAATCAAACAAGAAAGATGGGAAAGGTTAATGGAAACTCAACAAAACATTTCCTTACAAATCAATCAATCCTATGTAGGTAAAACCATGGATGTACTTATTGATGGGTTTGACAAGGGTATTTCAATCGGAAGATCATACCGCGATGCACCAGAAATCGATGGTCTTGTTCTAGTTGAAGGCAAAGCCGAAATTGGATCAATTTTACCTGTCCGGATCAATGGAGCAATGGCTTATGATCTAACCGGCAATTTTGTTCAAACACCGATCCGGTTATAAAATCGAGTAGGGAGCGGCGGCTAGCCGCCCCCTCTCACACCACCGGACATGCGGGTCCGCATCCGGCGGTTCAACAAGAGTAATGCAGTACGAAGTATCGTTTTTCAATGCTTTCGAGCCCTGTGCGACGCCAAAATGCGTTGCTCAGGGCTTCGTTTACCACAGGCGTTCGGGACATGTGCCACGGGCTTTTCCCAACTGCTCCAAGTGCGGCTCGTTCTTTGGGTACTCCTAGTTTCCGCAACTCCTGATAACGTGTCGTACCCCGTTTCCATCGCTTCCAGACCATCTGTCTCAGCCTTCGCCTTATCCATTCGTCCAGTTCCTTGTACACGCTCGGCGTAGTCG
>CAZBRI010000155.1:0-6885 GCA_964494055.1 uncultured Anaerolinea sp. | reverse complement strand
CTCTGCCTGGATCTCCAGGGACAAAAACATAAGGAGCAATATCTTTTGGATCACAGAGTATATGAAATTCCATAAATTATCCAGTGTCTTATGCTGCAGCCTGTTCTTCCACATTTTTAGAGGAAGTTGACTGTTTTGCAACTTTCGAACGTAAAATCTGCCTTTGACGGATTGTGAAATAGGTCAATGCAAACAGGGTGACGAGGTAGGGAAGCATATTTACAAAATAAATTGGCATGATCTGCTCAGCTTGTAACCGGCCGCCGATTTTATCAACAAAGCCAAACAGCAGACTGGAAAGGAAAACACCCAGCGGCTGCCCGCCTGCAAATGTGTTAACTGCCATACCGATAAAACCTCGACCGGATGACATTTGATCGGTATACCCGATCAAGTCTCCCAGGGAAAGATAAACCCCAGCTAGTGAAGCAAAGACACCGCTCGCCATCACTGCCAGGAAACGGATCAAAGGAACATTAATACTCATCGTTTCAGCCGCTTGAGGATTTTCCCCGACAGCCCGTAAGTGTAATCCCCAGGGTGTTCGAAATAAAAAGATGGATGTCAAAGCAACCAGTATCCAGCTTAAATAAACCGGGAAGGTATATCCGCTCAGAATTTCACCAATTACCGGAATATTCTGAATAATCGGGATATGGATCGGAGAAAAACCCTGCAGCGCTGGATCAGAAAATGAACCCGCAACATGATAAACAGCCCTGGTCAGGAATATGGTAGACGATGTAGCAAAAATATTAATAGCAATACCCATCACGATGATGTTTGCCCTGAATTTTAACGAAAACAGCGCGAATAAACCGCCTACAACCAACCCGCTTAAGATAGCTGCAAATAGCCCGGCCATTGCACTGTGCATGAACCAGCTCCCTGCAACTGCACACCATGCGCCAAATAACATCATACCTTCACCGGCAATATTCAAGATGCCGGCCCTGTCAGTGATCAAAGCACACAACCCGGCCAGGATAATCGGTGTCGCCAGGCGAAGCATTCCTTGAATATTCGCGATATTGAACACATACCGGCTGAGAATATCTACCAAAGAGTGTAAATCCATGTTGCGTTCCTCCGTTTTTGCAATAAAAAATGCAAAACTTGAAGCTCCTGATAATCAGAAGCAGCCAGCCTTATACTTCGAGATTTTCAGTTGTCCGGCGAACCTGTTCCGAACTGCGGACCCATTTGATCTTCTTCACGAAATCCCAAATGCCTTCTGCTGCCAGGAAAAATATCACAAGACCGACAACGATATCGATTAACTGCCTTGGGACACCCATCGTGAAGGACAGGTCCAAAGCGCCGGATTCCATCGCACCGTAAAATAACGCTGCAAACCCTGAACCCAGGATGGATTGACCGCCTAACAGTGCAGCCAGGTTTCCCTTGAAACCAAACCCAATTGCAAACAGGTCTTTGTATTTTCGCCAGACACCCAGGATCTCAACCGCCCCGCCTAAGCCGGCAATACCGCCGGATACCAGCATACCGCCCATGAATGTTTTGGTAAGATTCATTCCGCCGAATTCAGAAAACATGGAAGATAAACCAACCAGGCGCCATTCATAACCGAGCTTGGTATATTTAAAAATAAACCACATGACTGCCACCAGGGCAAGCGCGATAAATATACCCACATTGGCCTGTGTTCCCTTGCCAATTAACGGATTAAAATCGACAAATTGGGGTAAAACTGCAGTCGGTTGAACAAACGGGGTCTCAGCCACTTGAGGGGTTGCTCTCATTGGATAATTACACAACCAGGAGACAAGATTGGTTGCCAGGTAATTCGTCATGATGGTTGTGATAATTTCACTTACTCCGAGCTTTTGGCGCATGATTGTCGGAATAAAAGCCCAGGCTGCGCCGCCCAGGAAACCAGCCAATAAGGTAACCGGCAGGTGTATGATAGTCGGCAATTGGAATTGGTACCCCACCCAGGTCGCTGTGATGGCACCGATAAAAAACTGACCTTCAACGCCTACATTGAAAACACCGGTACGGAAAGCCAATGCTGATGCGATCGCAGTGAAGATTAATGGAGTGGCCCGCTGAATGGAAACATATCGGCCTTTTTCGCTGAGTAATGCTCCCTGCAGTAATGCTTTATAGACCTCTAATGGATTAACGCCATATAAGATCATAATGATAGAACCAATCAAAACAGCAGCCAGTATGCTCAAAATAATGGTCATTGAGCGGCTGAGTGTTTGGCTGATATTGCGTTTGATACTTGCTGTAAAAGTAGCCGATGCGTTAGTCATGACGCAAATCCTTTGATAAAGGAGAATTTTTCATATTACTGAGCCTCCCCAACCTGTTCTTCTGATATTCCAGCCATCCATAGCCCCAGCTTTTCTTCAGTTGCCTTGCTGGACTCTATTTCGCCGACTATTCTGCCTTCATAAATAACATTTATCCGGTCTGAAAGGGACATGACCTCATCCAGTTCTGCCGAAACCAGCAGTACAGCAGCGCCCTTATCCCTGGCATCGATAATGCTTCTATGAACAAATTCTATGCTCCCTACATCCAGCCCGCGGGTTGGTTGTGCAACGATCAATAGATCCGGCTCGCTGCTGATCTCACGGGCAAGCACGACCTTTTGAAGATTTCCACCGGAGAGTGTGAAGGCTGGAACAGTGGATGAAGGAGTTCGGACATCATATTTTTTGATCAGATCTTTTGCAAACACCCCAATCTCTTTCAGATTGAGAATTGGTCCATTGGAAATGGGAGCTTTGTGATAATTCTCAATAATCAGGTTATCTTCAAGTGTAGCTCGTAACGCCACACCGCGCACATAACGATCCTCAGGGACGCAGGAAATTCCTGCATCACGCCTTTGTCTGACATTGTGATGGGTAATATTTTTCCCATTCAGCGTTACTGTTCCGCCAACTGCCTGGCGTAAACCAATGATACCTTCCACCAGTTCACGCTGACCATTGCCTTCTACACCTGCAATCCCCAATACTTCACCGGCACGAACAAATAATGAAACATCCTGAATCGCAGGTAAAAACCGGTTATCCAGAACCTTCATGTTTTTTACATTTAAGACTTCAGCTTTTGGTTCAGCAGGTTTTTTATCAACCCGTAAAAGAACATCGCGGCCTACCATCATCCTCGCCAGTTCTGTTGGATTCGTATCACGCGTATTTTTTGTAGCAACAACTTTTCCATCCCGCATGACTGTCACCCGGTCAGAGATTTCCATCACTTCCCTGAATTTATGCGTGATAAAAATGACTGTTTTTCCGCCTGCCACGAGGGACCGTATAACGACAAAAAGATCATCTGTTTCCTGCGGCGTTAAAACGGCGGTTGGTTCATCCAGGATCAATATGTCAGCATTTCGGTACAGGGCTTTTAAGATTTCCACCCGCTGCTCAACACCGACGGGTAAGTCACGCACACGGGCATCCGGATCCACATGCAGACCAAATCGTTCAGAGATGGCCACCACGCTGTCCCTGACTTTTTTCTTGTCAATAAAACCATAACGCTGAGGCTCGGATCCGAGGGTGATATTTTCTGCAACTGTAAAAGATGGAACCAGTTTGAAACTCTGGTGAACCATACCAATTCCATTAGCTATCGCATCTGCATTGCTGCGAATTAACGTGGTTTCACCATTTATTTTTACTGAACCACCCTCCGGCCTGTAAAGACCGTACAAAACATTCATCAAGGTAGTTTTCCCTGCACCATTTTCACCTACAAGTGCATGAATCTCACCCTTTTCAACGGACAAGTGTACGTTATCGTTCGCCACAACACCCGGGAACTCTTTTCGAATGCCAATCATTTCAATTGCTAAAGCCACGGCAGTTACCTCCAGATCATCTCTGAAATTTCATTTTGCATGGGGGTGGATCAGACTTGTGTCTGTCCCATTCACATACAAATAAATTTCATTTACAAAACACCCCCAAAGTGCCGATACTTGTCAAGATAATCATTGGGGGCAGCAAATTTGCTGCCCCCAATGGGACTGAACATAACAGTTTGCTTAGGGTTTGTAACCGCCCTCAGCTGCGGGTTTGTCACATGGGAAGAGTTTCATGGAATCGACAACACACATGCTGCCGGCTTTGATCTCTTCAACAGCCTTCTTGGTTGCAGGAATGGCGGTATCCTTGAGGATCTTCACCATATCAGCGGGACCGCTGCGAAGGAATTCAGTGTCATCAGCATAAAGGAAGGTTGAACCAACGCCGCCTTCTTGCAGACCGAAGACTTTGGTACCTGTAGTCAGCTTGCAGGAAACCAGGTCAGAAACTTCGCCGAGAACAGCCAGGTCAACACGTTTGAGCATGGATGTAATGACGGAACCGGGCTGCATGTAATCCTGGTCGGAATCTACGCCGATGCTGAACTTATTCTGTTCCTTGGAAGCCTGGAGGACACCTTCGCCAGATTTACCAGCGGCAGCATAAATTATGTCAGCGCCTTCGGTGTACTGGGTCAGAGCGAGTTCCTTGCCTTTATTGGGATTGTCAAAAGCACCAACCCAGCCGCTCGTAACTTCGATCTTGGGATTGACGTACTTGGCACCCTGAATATAACCCTGTTCAAATCGGTGAAGAAGGGGAACATCCATACCGCCGATGTATCCAATCTTTCCAGTCTTGGATAAGAAAGCAGCAATCATACCTACTGTGAAGGAACCTTCGTCTTCGCGGAAGGTCAGACCGGTACCATTCGCAAGGGGTTTGCCATCTTTGTCATTCAAAGTTGAATCGACGATTGCAAACCATACTTTTGGATATTCCTGGGCGATCTGGGTTGTCCAGTCGGCGGAACCAAAACCAACTGTAATAACCAGGTCATAACCCTGATCTGCCATGGCGCGGGCAGCCAGCTGCTGTTCACCAACATCATTATTTTCAATGATCTTGGTAGTGACATTCTTGTATTGATCATTGACCATTTTGATGCCGCGGGCAGCTGCATCAAGGAAGGATTTATCACCTAATTGACCAATGACGAGTGCAACTTTGTACTGCTTGGCAGGATCACAGCCAGCAACCGCAGGTGCTGCAGGAGCAGCCGGGGCGGCAGGAGCCGGGGTAACTGCAGGTGCGCAGCTTGCCAGCATCGAGAAAATCGCGATGACAGCAAAAAGCTTGACGAACATTGTTTTATTCATATTCTCTCCTCTACAATAAAATCGGTTAGGGTAGTTCTGAAAAAAAGAGAAATTCTCTTTTCTACACAAAATTATGGACGATCCATTCATTTAAGGGAACATAAAGGAACAGGTTTTGTTCTTGTTTTTTTTCTATTTATGTTCTACCAACACAAAATACCTACAGCATACATTGCAATTATGCTGTCCATTTAATTGAATATTATTTTATGAATTATTAACCCAAGGAATTATTTTCAACAGTGAAGACCTCTTTCCAATTGAAATTGATACATCACGCTTTCACGTAATGTTATCATGAAAAAGGGTTTCATGAAATATTGAAGTTATTGACAAACATATCCATATGGGGGAGTAAACTTAAATTATCCAATCAGTTTCAGCCATTTTTCCCGGTAAGATTTGTCCCTGCCTTCTAGCTCGGGAGCTAATTTTGCTCCTTCATCAAGAAAATGCTGCACACCTCTTCCCATTTTTTGGCCTCGCTCAGTATGCATATCCACAGCATAATCAGGTATATTGGGCAATTTTCCGCCGTCTTCAACACTCCGAATAAGCCAGTTGGTCATTTCATCACTGGATCGGTCCTTCTTACAGCTGCACAGGAAACGAACAGCGTGAATCGCGTATAGCAGCCGTTCCCCATCCATCCTGTCCAAAGCCTGAACCATTTGGTAAAGTGAATTTAGCAGCACAGGTGCCTGCAGATCACCCCAGCCGACATCTTCAACCGAGATTACCAGTAAACGCTTCCACATGTACGCTTCCAGCTCGGGGCTTGTTGTTACCATTTCATAAGCAATCAAACCTGCATTTTCAGTATTTCCCCGCCGGATCTCTTTTTGTAATGAAGAAATAATCTCATCAGCTGCCAATCCATGCCGAGTTTTTACATTTACCCATGGGTCTTGTGTTTTTGTGCTCATTTTTTCTCCAATATTATGATTAAATTTTTGAAAGTTTATATTAAATCAGGATCAATTCAAAATATCTGTAATAATTCCGATATACATAGCCATGGTTGAAACAAGGCTTTCAACATTGATCCATTCGTCCGGTGCATGTGCATTACCGCCTGTAGGACCAAAACCGCATAATGTTGGGATACCTGCCTGTATCAACATGTAGCCTTCATTCGCCGGTCCTGCACCTGCGATCCGCCATTTTTTACCGGTAATTTTGCGGGTCCATTTCTGCGCAGATAATGCCAGCGGATGTGTTTCCGGGATCGCCGCTGCAGGTAAATTATTTTTTATTTCAAAAGTTATCTTTAATCCAGGCCGGTTTCTTTCCACTTTGAGAATTTCTTTCTGCACCGCTTCAATCACTTCTTCAGCCGGCTGACCAGGCATCAAACGTACATCAACCAATGCCTCCGCAGCTGCTGGCACCATGCTTTCAAATTGCCCGCCATTAAAGACAGTCCCGGGTGTTAGCCGGCAGTTCAAACCTTTGAATGCAGGGTGTTTTCCGGTTGAAAAGCGAAGAGCTTCAAGTTTCAATAATAATTCCGCCAGGCCTGTGACTGCGTTGACACCTTCACGTCCCTGACTCCATTCCAAGCTTCCTGAATGAATTGCTTTACCAGCTGCATGCAACCTAAAACGTAATAATCCCCGGTGACCAATGCAGACAATATCACTTGCATAGGTATAAATTGCCCCGCAAGCCGGCTGTAATAGTCCTTTATCCAGCAGGTACCGCATCCCCAT
>CAZBRI010000154.1:0-6895 GCA_964494055.1 uncultured Anaerolinea sp. | reverse complement strand
CCGATCTCTGCGGGCAAAGTACCAGCACTGGGAAGATGTACGGGATGCCCCTGTGAATGAAGTGATAGAACCAATCCGCGTGGCCGGGCTTGCCAATCAAAAAGGACCCAGGATCCAGAAAGTACTGCAGGAGATCAGTGCTGAACGCGGCAGCCTGAACCTGGATTTTTTGAACTCAATGCCGCTTGAAGAAGCCCGCGCCTGGCTGATGAAATTCAACGGCGTGGGACCCAAAACTGCCGCCATCGTATTGTGCTTTTCACTCGGCAGGCCGGCATTCCCGGTGGATACCCACATTTACAGGGTAAGCGGCAGGCTGGGGCTGCACCCGGAAAACATGCCGGTTGAAGCTGCGCATCCGCACCTGGAAAGCATCTTCCCGCCCGAAACCTATTACGCAGCCCATCTCAACATCATCCGGCTGGGAAGAGAAATTTGTAAAGCCGGCAAACCGCAGTGCAGCCTGTGCCCGCTGAGGGGGATGTGTGATTTTAACGCTTTGAATAAATAAACATCACCAGGCGGCCAGTAAAAAGCCATCCCATCCCAGGTTATTACCAGGCAAACTCGATTGAATTCAAAAACGCTCTTGCCAATACCATGTGTCCCGTTAAACCCGGATGGACACGGTCCCAGGCAAGTGACATGGGGTGCATGGTTTTTAGAATATTATTAAACGCCGCCTGGGTATCCACAAAGATAGCCTGATGCTTAAGCGCCAGTGTTTTTACAACATTCCCATAATCATCCATCATCGCCCGCATCGGGTCTGCCGTACGGGGTTCTATAAAAAATGGGCTCATCAGTATCAAGCCCTTCAAAACCGGCCTGGTTTTCAAGATCAGCCGCTCCAATGTATTCTCATATTCTCGAATATTGACATGCCCTTCTGTTTGTAAAGGAGTGTCAAACTGCCGCCAGACATCATTGATGCCAATCATGATCGACAGCCAGTCCGGTTTAATTTCAAGCACATCAGTCTGCCATCTTTCCTCGAGCTCCCTGACCGTATTACCGCTGCTTCCAACATTTACGACACGAATGCGATATTCAGGGTGAGAAGCCCCAAGAAGTGCATTTACCAGGCTCACATATCCGTTACCCAGGGCATTTCCTTCAGCTTCAGCAATGGGGCGCTGCCGGTCACAATCTGTTATCGAATCCCCGATAAATAATAATTTGCTATTTGGCTGGATAAGCATTTTTTCTCCATTCATTTTTTTTACAATATATCAATTTTACAGGTTATTAATCCTCTTTGTAAAACAAAAACGGCAGCCGCCTGAACACTATTTTTGAAATAATGGGGAACAGGAACGCGTGATAGAGCTGTCCATTATCAGGCTGCCTTTATTTTACATGAATCTGCAGTATTCTTTTTTTCTGCCGCAGCTTTGCCTAGCAAACAGGCAGGGTCTGACCGGCTGACCAATCAATGACATCAGGTTAAATTGAGCCATTTCTTTGCCAGGTTTGTACATCCAGACCGAACGAAAAAAACGTGTAACGCCCAGGCTATCCAATTCCATCAAGCTCCACAGATAAATATTTAGCCATAATCGGATCCAACCGGGAATTTGAACTTCGCACTGTCTTGTCATCCTGCCAACCGGTCACGGAAAGTTAAAGGTCATTCGGAATACATGACATTCATTACCCTTTTATTCAACATCTTCCCTCTTGACAAAGGTCCTTGTTTCTTATAAACTAATGTTACCGGTCACGTTACCGGTAACATCCTGCTATTTTCAAAATACAAGGATAAAATGCCCCGCTCATCTCATCCGACTATTCGTGACGTTGCTCGTGAAGCTGGTGTCTCGCATCAGACTGTATCACGTGTCATTAACGAAAGCGCGGAAGTGCTTCCAGAAACACGCGCACGGGTCGAGACAGCGATAAAAACACTCGGGTTTATCCCGAACGCCATTGCCCGATCCATGGCACACGGGCGGACACACACCCTGGCATGCATTGCCCCCAACCTGACAGACTACACATTATCCAGCATTATCGAAGGCGCTGAGCTGGAAGCCCGGCAGCAGGGATATTTCCTGCTTTCATCATCAGCCAGCGACCCGCAGGCATTTAAAGCGCTGGCCGATGAACTGGTGGGCCATCGCCGGGTGGATGGATTGATCGTGATCAACCCGTATATTGACGACCGTTACAAATCTGTCCCGGATAACTTCCCGGTCGTATTCGTCGGTGCACGCTCACGGGATAAATCAATCTGTTCCATCTCTTTGGATGATGAAAAAGCAGCCTATGATGCAACCCGGCATCTCATTTCAACGGGCCGTAAGAATATTGCCATGATAACCGGCCCCATGGAAGAAGACTGCTCCCGCGACCGGTCGGATGGTTACAGGCGCGCCCTCAAAGAAGCCGGTTTCAAGAACGATCTTTCCCTGATCATTGAAGGGGATTGGTCTGCAACATCCGGGCAGGATGCGCTGCTTTCCCTGGCAGAACAGGGCCGCCTTCCCGAAGCTATTTTTGCACAAAATGATAGGATGGCGCTGGGCGTCTTACATGCTGCCCGGGATATGGGTTTGAGTATTCCCGAACAAATCGCGGTAATCGGTGTCGATGATATGCCGCTTGCTTCTTATTTTGACCCGCCTCTGACCACCATGCACCAGGATATGCCGCGCATCGGATGCGAGGCAACACGCATGCTGGTCCAAACCATTGAAAATTCGGTTGAACAATGCTCACAGGTAAAACTTTCAGCCCGGATCATTGTTCGGCAATCCACTGACATTAAAGGGGGTGATTAACTAACCAACTTAGGATTTTGTTGTTTTTCTTCATCTGTGTATTAACCCGACTGCTGTTCGGGAAATCTAAATCACCCTAATTTCTGGAGGAAAGATGAAACACAATTGGTTATGGAAATTGGCCAGCCTTGTTTTAATGGCCGCCTTCGTTCTCTCAGCATGCGGTGCACCTGCTGCACCCGCTACTGAAGCCCCGGCTGCTCCTGCTGCACCTGCAGCTACCGAAGCACCGGCAGTTGCCGCCCCGACGGAAGCACCTGCTGCACCTGAAATGGTCACCATCCGCTGGCGCACCCGCCCGGATAACCAGGCCGAGCAGGATGTTTATCAGAAAATCAGCGATGATTTGAGCAAGCAGCTTGAACCAAAAGGTATCAAACTGCAATACGATCCGGCTCCTGTTACCGGTTATGAAGATAAGTTGAAAGCCGAATTGTCCGCCGGCAACGCCCCGGATGTTTTCTGGATTCCAGGCGCCAGCACAGCGGATTATGCACAGTTAGGTGTTATCGCCGATCTGAAACCCATTGCTGATGCTGACAGCAGCTTCAAAGTTTCTGATTACTACGATGCACCCATGAAAGAACTGCAGAACGGCGGGCACCTGTGGGGTATTCCCCGGGATGTTTCCACCCTTGTCATGTATTACAACAAGGACCTGTTCAAAAAATACAACGTTGACGATCCTGCCACCCTGGCTGCTGCCGGCAAGTGGGATTGGGCAAACTTCCAACGCGTTGCCAAAGAAATTACCCATCCTGAAGACAAAGTCTTCGGTTTCAGCTTCAGCAACTGGTGGGGTCTCTGGGGTTGGTTCGTTTACTCCGGCGGCGGCAATTTATTCAATGCTGACCGGACCGCATGCGGTTTGACCCAGCCCGGCTCAATCGCTGGTCTGCAATTCATGTCTGACCTGTTCCTGACCGATAAGGTTGCCCCGGCCCCTGGTGTTGAAGGCGGCCCAAGTGAAACCGATTGGCATGCCGGCACCATCGGTATGTATCCCAATGGCCGCTGGATGACCCCATCTGACCGCACCAACGACAAGTTCGATTGGGGTGTGGTTGAGATGCCCAAGGGACCCGGCGGAAATACAACCTGGCTCTTCTGGGGACCCTATGTTGTCAGCGCTAAGAGCGCTCACCAGCAGCAGGCATGGGAAGTTATCAAAGCTTTGACCGGCCCGGATGTTCAGGGACAGGTTGCCGCTCTCGGTGCCAATATCCCATCCAACAAGGCCCAGGCTGCTGTTGATGCTTTCCTCAATTCCAAACCACCAGCGGATAACAACCCATTCATTGCCGGCGCTGCTTATGCACAGGGTGAAATTCCTCTGTTCACCGGTAACTGGGGTGATATCGTCGGCGGTCAGTACCAGCCCAACATTGATAAGATCTTTGCTGGAAAAGCCACTGTAGAAGAAGCTGCTGCAGCTGCTTGTGCCGGAGCTGATCCTCTGTTCAAGAAGTAAAACAAGCAATTTGCCCCATTCCCGCTCTGGCGGGAATGGGGTTCTTTTTTACCCGTATTAAGAGGATGGTCGCTATGTCTAAAAGCCGTATTCGCGAGGCAATTGAAGGTTACCTTTTCCTTCTCCCAAACCTGCTTGGATTCCTGGTTTTTTTTGCTGTTCCCCTTGCAATCTCTTTTTATTACTCCTTTACAGACTACAATCTATTCACAGATCCAAAGCTGGTCGGCATCAGCAATTATTCCAAAGCTCTCGGTTTCAGTCTGAATCCAGCCGCATATGAAAGAGCGTTGGCAGGTGGAAAATCGTGGCTGGATGCCGTGCAAAATTATTACATTCAAACGAATGACCCGACTTTTTGGACTGCCCTGCAAAATACCATCGTCTATGCCTTCGGGGTTCTTGCATGTTCCATCGCCCCGGCTTTTTTACTGGCGTGGATGCTTAATTCCAAGTTAGGTGGAATGACCATTTTCCGGGCGTTAATCTACATTCCCGTGGTTGCTTCCATCGTTGGCAGTGCACTGGTCTGGTTCTGGATTTTTCATGGACAGGTGGGTATTCTTAACACGATCATTTCAGCCATCGTCGGCGGGCTGAACTACCTGATCTTTAATCCGCTTGGACACCCCCTGGTGGATCCGCATATAGGCTGGCTGACTTCGCCAGACTGGGCTCTTTTTTCACTTATCTTGATGACTTCCTGGGCAACCATCGGATACGATATGGTCGTATTCCTGGCCGCCTTACAGGGTATTCCTACACATTTGTATGAAGCCGCCACCATTGATGGCGCTGGCCGCTGGAACATCCTGTTCCGCATCGTTGTGCCCCTGATGACGCCAACGATCTTTTTCCTATTGATCACCAATACCATCGCCAGCCTGCAAATCTTTTCTGAACCTTACATCATGACACAGGGCGGTCCGGCGAATTCCACTTTGACGATTGTCTATTACCTCTACCAAAAAGGCTTCCAGCGTTTTCAGATGGGCTACGGCGCAAGCCTGGCCTGGATTGTTTTCGCGCTTATCTTTATTGTTACTATTGCCCAGTTCCGTTTTTCCAGCCGCTGGGTATACGAGGAGTAGATTAAATGTTCACTAAAATCGAGCGCGGTCAAAACGTACAGAAAATATCCTTTTATGTTATTTTGAGTGTGGTGGGTATCATTTTTGTTTACCCATTCATTTTTATGGTTGCAGCCTCTTTTAAAGACAGCCCGGAAGTATTCTCAAACATTCTCGGATTGTTCGGAAAGCGGCTTCAATGGGAAAACTACGCAACAGTCCTCGGAACGGTAAATATGGGCCACTATATGGTCAATACCGTCGTAGTGACTTTGCTGGTCACCATCGGGCAGATTATTACTTCTCTCCTGGGGGGTTATGCTTTTGCCCGCATCCGGTTTCCCGGCAGGGACCTGATCTTCCGGATTTATCTTGGTACGATCATGATTCCATTTACCGTCATCATGATCCCAATGTACAAACTTATGCTGTTATTCGGCTGGGTGGATAAACTCCAGGCGCTCGTTATTCCATGGCTGTTCACTGCTGCCGGAACCTTCCTGATGCGCCAATTCTTCCTGAATTTTCCAAAAGAACTGGAGGAGGCTGCCTTCCTGGATGGCGCCAGCAGATTTACCATCCTGACCCGGATTTTTATCCCGCTTTCCGGACCGGCCATTGCCACCCAATTCACTATTTCGTTCCTGTATGCCTGGAATTCCTTTATCTGGCCTCTGGTCGCCATTCAAAGCAAGAATAATTACGTTGTCACCCAGGGTCTGGCAGATATTCAGGGCGGTTATCACGCATCTCCGCCGATCGTACTGGCCGGCACAACCCTGGTGATCATCCCAACAGTAATTGTGTTCTTGCTCGCCCAAAAGTATTTTGTTGAAGGTGTTGCCACAACCGGCATGAAAAATTAATTTTCTGGTATCGGTAAAGACAATATTGATATTTTCCTGACAGAACCGCCAGGCGGAATTTATCCGGTTGGCGGTTCCAAAAAATGCACTTGATTAAAGAATATACTTTGGAATTTAAACCTGATCTTGAAAACACCATGCAGCGGATGGAAGCGTTTTGGGAACATAGCGTTCTCGACCGGCCTGTAACGCAGTTTTATCTCGAAAAGCCGAAGCATGAACAAATAGCCTTACCCGCAGCCGGTCACGCCTCCATCCGGGATCGCTGGATGGATGTGGATTACCAGGCCCGGCTGACGCTTGCCCAGTTTTCCAACCGTCTTTTCCTGGGAGACAGCCTGCCGGCAGCATTCCCGAACCTCGGACCCGAGATTCTGGCCGCTTTTTACGGGTGCCCGATCGAGTTTGGTGATTATGGCACAAGCTGGACAGATCCCATTCTGCATGACTGGTCGCAAAGCGGGCAGATCGAGCTGGACCTTGATAATCCATATTTTTCCAGGCTGATGGAATTAACCGATGCCATGCTGGATTTGGGCCGGAACCGATTCATCGTCGGCATGCCGGATTTTCACCCGGGCGGCGATCTGGCAGCTGCCCTGCGCAATCCTCAGGACCTGGCAGTGGACATGATCGACCATCCTGACGAGATCAAGGCACAGATCGGAAGAGCACACGTCTGAACTCCAGTCACCTGAAGCTATC
>CAZBRI010000153.1:0-6989 GCA_964494055.1 uncultured Anaerolinea sp. | reverse complement strand
TCTACACTGCTCTGAACACTCTTTCCCTACACGACGCTCTTCCGATCTATGGTGCTTTTTTTATTATTGAGATTTGTGTATTTTCCAAATTTAACTTCCTGCCTTAATCTCCCCTGATAGTCACAAACTGGAAAATTCCCGCTTATCACGAGAAATATCTGCCAATTTCCTCCTCCAAATTCTTTTTTCGAAAATGAGGATGGATATATATTGATACTAATTACGGCTGATGTGATAATTTCAATGGGGGACATTTGAACTTTGCACAAAGGGGACTTTACTACTTTGAAGTAACAGGCCGTAATGGTATTAGGAAATAAAATAAAGATGTTATATACTAGAAGAATTGCCTGGCAATAAATATCAGCAGCAGCATTTATCATCTGAATATTTTTTCAATATGGCCTTTGCAGTGTTAATAAATTTTCATAGGATTGTAAATTGGAACAGACAAACCAAAAATATTTAGGCGGCAGCGGTCTCATTATTTTTATCGCACTTTTGAGTGCTTTTGTACCGTTATCAACCGATCTTTATTTACCGGCTTTGCCGGCCATGAGTACCATTTTTGGTGTGAGTGCTGATCAGATTAACCTGACACTCACAGCTTTTTTCATTTTTTATGCCCTGGGAACCCTGATCTGGGGCCCAATGAGCGATCACTTTGGGCGCCGGCCAATTTTAATCACCGGTCTTAGTATATATGTGATTTCAAGCATATCTTGTGCTTTTTCCCCGAATATAAATGGACTTATCATTTCCCGCATATTTCAGGCTGTCGGCGGAAGCGCGGCCGGAGCAGTGGCTACTGCGATTGTAAAAGATGTATATAGTGGAAAGAAACGAGGTACTGTCCTGGCGATTGTCCAATCCATGGTATTAATCTCGCCGGCAGCTGCGCCTGTTTTAGGAGCATACCTGTTAAAAGTAATGTCATGGCGAGGCGTGTTCGGGACATTAACAGCCATCGGGATACTGGCTATGATTGGCAGCTTGTTATTTGAAGAATCCATCGCTCAAAGAACACATGGTGCGCTTCTTCCAGCCTTTGGGCGTATTTTTAAAGTCCTGCAAAACAGGCGTTTCACAGTTTTATTAATTTTATTCTCCCTGGGAAGTGTTTCCAGCCTGGCGTTTATCGCTTCTTCAACTTATATTTACCAGGATAGTTTTCATTTGACGGGTCAAATGTATAGTTTTTATTTTGCGTTTAATGCCCTGGGATTTATTTTAGGACCTATGATCTTTTTGTGGTTATCCCAATGGCATAATTCAGAAAAAATCATTCAAGGGGCATATATTGTAATTGCTGTAAGCGGATTGCTTGTTTGTTTCCTGGGAAATATACAGCCGTGGATATTTGCCTTATGCATCCTGCCTGCCTCAATTGCCGGCAGCTGTCTTCGGCCGCCGGCTGCCAATTTAATGCTGGAACAGCAAAAAGGTGATTCCGGAGCTGTTTCCTCTTTGATGGGCAGCACCGGGTTAATTATGGGCAGCCTGGGAATGCAATTGATTGCTTTGCCATGGGGCAACATGATTATTGCTCTTGGTATTATGACCCTCAGTACTGCAGTGATCACTTTAACCGCCTGGCCGTTTGTTATTACAAGGGTGACCCGGCTTCCCGGTCCTAACATACCGAATCTACAGGAATCAAGCTCATCATAATTCGATATAAATTTAAAGGTGAAGTATGATTTCAACCCAAAAAAATCTACCGAAGATAGGTTTCGGCACCTGGAGCATTGGCGGCAAGGATCAGGCAGATCCTGGACAGGATGAAGTGTCGTTAGCTGCTCTGAACTCGGCTGTCTGTTTGGGGTACCGTCACTTTGATACAGCTGAATACTACGCAGCCGGTCATGCTGAGGAACTGCTTGGACAGGTTATCAACCAGGCTGTAATTTCGCGAAGTGAATTTTTCATAACCAGTAAAGTTTCACCAGAGCATCTTTCCTACTCCCAGGTTATGTCTTCTTGTGAAAAAAGTCTTCAGCGGCTCAATTTAAATTATCTCGATCTATACCTGATACACTGGCCAAAACGAGGCATGGATTTACCCGGCACTTTTCGGGCATTGAATCAGCTTATCACTGAGGGAATAATCAAAAATCTCGGGGTCAGTAATTTTGATTTGAAATTGATGGAAAAATCTGTACTGCTGTCAGAAGCTCCAATTTTTACAAACCAGGTATCATACAGTATCCCTGACAGAACTGTGGAAAAGAATGGTGTCCTGGCGTTCTGCCAAAGCCATGAGATTTTATTAACTGCTTACTCTCCTGTGAAGCGCAGAAACATCCATAGCAACCCTATTCTCAAGTCCATTGCTCTCTCACATGGAATTTCCCCCCAGCAGGCAGCTATTGCCTGGCTCATCAACCGGGAGGGCATTGTCACGATCCCCATGTCACTTAACCCGCAGCACCAGGCTGATAACCTGGCTGCAGGGAATATCAAATTAACCAGTTCAGAAATGGAGAGCCTGAATTAAGATGTCATCCCGATCCCAAACAGCGCCAAAGATAGATCCCGTAGAGCTGCCAGAAACAGATCTTGAACCTCTGTACCGGGTGATCATCCATAATGATGATGTCACTCCGATGGATTTTGTCATTCTTACTTTGCAGAGATTTTTCCAGGTGCAGGGAACCCGCGCAGAGGAGATCATGTACACAGCCCATTTTAAGGGTTCAGCTTATGTTCAAACTCTTCCAAAAACCGAAGCACAAAACCGGATCAGCAGGGCTCATTTTGCTGCCGCCCTTGAAGGGTTTCCGCTTCATTTCAGTATGGAACCGGAATAGCTCCAGGGAGTTCATTATGAAATTCACTTTTACGATCTTTAGGCAATAAAAATGGATCTACCAAAAGGCTGCAATATTTAATGTCAAAAAACCCTCTGATCAATCTGACGGAAATTAATCTGGATGACCTGGTGTCTTCTTTCGGCTGGCAGGATCATCGCATGGCAGCATTTTTACTGAGGCTGTTTTTTACTGGGGCCGCCAGGAAATTTGCCATGCAGATGCTGGAATTTGACGATCTTGTGAGCCGCTATGAACTTCCAGGCGGTTCAAAGATGGCATTGGATCGGTTTGCTTCCAATTTGGAGCTTTCTGGAACTGAAAATATCCCGAAAGACGGTCCAGTTTTATTCCTCTCAAATCACCCGGGCATGGTTGATACACTCGCGCTTTTTTCGGCAATCAACCGGAATGACTTACAGATTATTGCATTGAACCGCCCATTTTTAGTTTCGCTGCCAGAGGTTGCCCGCCATCTTTTCTTTTTAAGTGATGATTCCGTACAGCGGATGAAAGCGGTAAAACAGGCAGCAGCTCACCTTCGGAACGGAGGTGCGGTCCTGACGTTCCCGGCTGGCAAAATAGAACCAGATCCGATGGTTTATGCTGGAGCAATTGAATCGCTCAAAGACTGGAATAGCTCTGCCGGAGTATTTATGCGCTTCGCACCGGAAACAAAGATTGTACCTGTCCTGGTCAGCGGGGTATTGTGGAATCAGGCTGTCACTTTTCCTTTAACCCGTATCAAAAAGGAGAAAGATGAAAGAGAAAAAATGGGGGCTGCTTTTCAATTATTGTCTCACATCTTGTTCAATGCCCGGCCGCTTCATGTGAAAGTTCAGTTTGCTGAACCGATTACTTTTGAAGAAATCGGTGCAACAGATTCCGCAGTTATTCATGAAAAGATTATCAGCCGCATGACCGGGCTTTTGGCGCAATCTGATTTCCCTGCAAATTAAACCAAAAACAAATATATCCAAATTTCTGAAATATCCGCTATAAATTTAATCCAGATTTTCCAATAATTATTTACAGGATTTCATGCAAATTAATCTTCCTCCTGGTAGAAAATTCAGAACAACCCTGATCAGGGCCATTATTACTGTCTTATTGTTTTTATTGGTTTTCTGGGCACTAAAAAATGCGCCTTTATCTGAAATAATTAGTGTACTGACCAATTTGCAGCCCTGGAAATTGGGAATTATCCTCATTGTCAATATGTTACTCTACCTGCTGCTCAGTCTGCGCTGGTGGATCATCGTCCAATCTCAAAATAAGAATGTACCGTTCCGGGAATTGATTCCTGTCCGGATTGCCGTATTTGGTATCAGTTACTTCACTTTAGGACCGCAGGTGGGTGGTGAACCGCTGCAGGTTTTATCCTTGACCCGTAAATATGGAATTTCCTTTACGAGAGCGTCAGCATCAGTATTATTGGATAAACTCCTTGAATTCCTGGCAAATTTCGTTTTTTTAGGCGTGGGAATGCTGTCCATGCTGGCATCTGGTTTGATTAGCGCAAATTTCCGGGTTCTGCTGTTCTGGATGGCGGTTCTGGGTTTGATTATTTCATGGCCGATTATTCATATCTTATTACTAAGAAAACGAATCTACCCTCTCAGATGGTGCCTTAACCGCCTTTCCCGGGTTCGGCGGAAATCAAAAATTGTCCGGTTTATTTATGCTGCTGAATGGCTGGCTGGGAGATTTTGCCAGCAGCGAACCCGGGATCTGTTTTTTTCCCTGGCAGTTTCACTGCTCCTGGGATGCGGAATGGTATTTGATTATGGATTGATGATTGCGTTTCTCGGGATTCATCTGCAGTTTTGGCAGATCATCGCCGGCTGGACATCTGCCTGGCTATCTTTCCTTGCACCTCTGCCCGGCGGTCTCGGGGCACTGGAAGCAAGCCAGGTTGCAGCACTGGGAGTATTTGGGGTGAGTGCAGCAGCAGCGATCAGCGTGACTTTATTAATGCGTGCACGTGACATGTTATTTGGCGGCCTTGGATTGATATTTGCTGGAAGAATATTAAAATAGCTGTGATTCCAGCAGCGCACTTCAAAATTCCGGAACGCTTCGCGTAGCCATCATTTTTCGGGCAAATCAGCTTGCTTTTCAATTTTATAAGGGTAAAATACTCCCATGGAAAAGAAGACCAGCCTGTTTTTTTGTTCACCTTACCAGATTGAACTGCGTGAAGACGATCTATGTCATCCAGGAGCAGGACAGGTTTTGGTAAAAACAATTTTCTCATCCATCAGCCCTGGAACAGAAATGCTGGTCTACCGCGGTCAATTTCCGGATGTACAGCTTGATAGTTCGATCCCATCTCTGAACACAGGATTTTCATACCCGCTCGTGTATGGCTATGCCTGTGTCGGAAGGGTAATTGAGTTAGGCGGGGGAGTGGATACATCCTGGCAGGATCGGCTTGTTTTTTCGTTTCAACCTCATACATCTTTTTTTACCTGCAGCCCGGCTGATCTGATCATCATCCCTTCCGGTATGAGTCTTAAAAACGCCTGCTTCCTGGCAAATATGGAAACAGCCGTCAATCTGCTTCAGGATGCGGCACCGCTCATCGGTGAAAGAGTTCTGGTTGTTGGTCAGGGAATCGTGGGTTTATTAACATCAGCCCTTTTGTCACAATTTCCTTTGGACTGCCTGTTTACTGTAGACCGATACCCAATCAGGCGAAGCGCATCTTTGAACGCTGGGGCACACGCTTCGTTTGATCCGGCTGATGAAAATTTCCAGGTTGAATCTTCCCGATACTTACAGATAGGAGCTGACCTCTCATTCGAGTTAACCGGGAATCCGGCTGCTCTCAATACGGCGATTGATTTGACTACATTCAGCGGCCGCATTGTCATAGGGTCATGGTACGGGGAAAAACAATCTGCGATAAATTTAGGCGGCGGTTTTCACCGTTCACGGATCAAACTGATTTCATCGCAGGTCAGCACCATCGCTCCGGAGCTCAGCGGCCGGTGGGATAAAAGCCGAAGATTTGAAACAGCCTGGGCAGCACTTTGCAAAATCGAACCGCAAAAATGGATCACCCAAATAATCCCGATCGAAAAGGCATCCGATGCTTATCAGTTGATCGATACCCGGCCTGGCAGTGTACTGCAGGTAATCCTGGAATATTGATCTTGATTAATGATTTATCATAAGAATTTATTTTTTGTTATCCAATTTTTTACTAGGAGTTTTCAATGTACACCCTGGCTGTACGACGTGATTTTATTGCCCGCCATTATTTGATTGGCGGGGATTGGGGTCCGGAAAATAATCCAAATTCTCATCATTATCTGCTCGAACTGCAGCTTTTTGGTGATGAGCTGAATGAACACGGTTACCTTGTGGATATCCTGGAAGTTGAAAAACAAATACAACAGGTGATCAGCCGGTATTCCGAGAAAATGCTGAACGATCTTCCGCAATTCGCCGGGTTAAACCCGAGTATTGAACATTTCGTGCGTATTCTTTGCCTTGAATTCGATGAACGGTTAAAGATGCCTAACATTAGTAAGGTCAAAATTGTGTTATGGGAAAACGATCAAGCCTGGGTTTCCTATAAAATTGACAGGAGAAAATAAGTAAATGCCGGGAATAAAGATCGGGTTTGTGATTTACGGCTCCCTGGATACAATCAGCGGCGGCTACCTGTATGACAGAAAATTGGTGGAATATTTGCGTTCAAATGGTGATCAGGTTGAGGTCATCAGTCTTCCATGGCGTAATTATCTTATGCATCTATCAGATAACCTGAATTTCCGCCTGCCGAATGGTTTTGACATCCTGATCGAGGATGAACTCAATCATCCTTCTCTTCTTTCTGCAAATTCACAAAAGCATCCGTACCCCGTCATCAGCCTGGTACATCACCTGAGGTCATCCGAGCAATTTCCATCCCTGGAACGGTCTATTTACCAGTTTTTCGAAAAAAAATATCTTCACGCTGTGGATGGTTTCATATTTAATTCAGGCACAACACGCACTGTTGTTGAATCACTGGCCTGGTCTGAAAAACCGGCCATTCTGGCATTCCCGCCGACAGACCGGTTTGGCGCTGCTATTTCACCTGATTATGTCCATACGCGTTCTTTTTCCGACAGCCCATTGAAAGTCACTTTTCTCGGGAATGTGATTCCCCGGAAAGGTCTGTCCACT
>CAZBRI010000152.1:0-6990 GCA_964494055.1 uncultured Anaerolinea sp. | reverse complement strand
CATACGAGATAGCTTCAGGTGACTGGAGTTCGACGTGTGCTCTTCCGATCTCTATGCACTGGCATCCGGCGGGCCAATCCTGCCGCCTGAATTACGGAATATTTTGATCATCCCGATCGCACCGCATCTATCAGTTGACCGGGCCGTGGTTCTCTCAGAAGGGTCCACAGTACGGATGACCATTCTGAGTGAAAACTCCGTTTTCAGCGTGGATGGACAAATCCCGGTGGGTCTTGCTGAAGAAGATCACATCGAGGTTCGCGCTGGAGAAAATACCGTTAAATTTATCCGCTTTGGTGATCCGGGGTATTTTTATAAAAACCTGACCAAACACATGAATCACAACTCCACCATAGGACTTCCCAGATGACGCTAGAGTCAACGCAGACATTTTGTGCCAATCACCCTGGTGTCGAAACCAGTTTACGCTGCAGCCGGTGCGATAAGTATATTTGCTCAAAATGCGCCATCAAATCTCCGGTTGGTTATCGCTGCCCGGAATGTGTCCGTTCTCAGCAGAAGGTCTTTGAAACCGCTGAATGGATCGATTATTTACTCGGGGCTGGTGCCGCTTTGATCCTATCCGCCATAGCGAGTGCATTGATCAGCCTGGTCGGGAGTATCGGTTTCATTGGCTGGTTTCTCGTGCTGGCAGGATCGCCGACGGCAGGTGTAATCATTGCAGAAGGAACACGGGCAGCAATCCGGAAACACCGCTCACGCAGCCTTTTTATAACAATTGCGATCGCTGTCGGGCTGGGAGCACTTCCTGCTCTGCTCATTCAACTTTTCATGTTCAATATTTTTGGTATCGCTTTCCAGGGGATATACCTTGCCATGGCAATACCCGCTGTTTATACCCGCTTATCCGGTATTCAACTTTTCAAATAATCATGCTGACTGAACTTCGCATCGAGAATTTTGCCATCATCGATAAACTCGAGCTGCAGTTCTCCGCCGGGCTGATCATTTTCACCGGCGAAACAGGCGCGGGTAAATCGATTATTATGGATGCATTGGAAATGCTGCTGGGAGGCAGGGCAGATCCAACCGTTCTGCGTGCCGACGCAGAACGGGCAAATGTTGAGGGGATATTTAAATTGACCGGAGTCAATAAAGAAGCAGTCAATGAAATATTGACCCGGGAAGATCTATTGGACGAAGAGAATTTTGTAACCCTGTCACGCGAGGTTCGAAGAGAAGGGCGATCGATTCCACGCATCAACGGGCGAAGTGTGAATGTTGCGCTTCTCAAGGAGATCGGCAAGTTCCTGGTTGATATTCACGGTCAAACAGAACATCTCTCAATCCTGGATCCGCACACACACCTGGGTTTATTAGATCGTTTCTCCAATGTTGAAGATCTTTTGGTTAATTACCGAAAGAATTACCATGAACTTCTTGTGGTTCGCAAGGAACTCGCAGAGATCCGGTCTGCACAGGAAGATGCTGCGCGAAAAATAGATATGCTCAAATTTCAATTGAATGAAATACAGGCAGCACATCTTAAAGCCGGTGAGGATGAAGAATTAACCATGGAACGGGACAGATTGTCTCATTCAGAATCCCTGGCAACAAATGCTCAGCAGGCATTACAGCTGCTGGATGAAGGACCTAATGATTCTCCATCGATCAGCGAGCAGTTTGGATTGGTGGTAAAAGCTCTTTCTGCTGTTGCCCGTGTAGATGTAAGGAAGACAGATCTCTATTCAAGGGCAGAAGAAATCCTGGACAGCATCGCAGATATTTCCAACGAAATTCACAACTATGTGGAGACGATCGAATACAATCCGCGTAAATTGGATGATGTTCAGATTCGGCTGGATATGATCAAGAACCTGCAAAAAAAATATGGCGGCAGCTGCGAGTCCGTGATCGCCTTTGGAGAAAAAGTAAAAAAAGACCTGGATAACATTACAAATTCTGCTGAAATAACGGCGGATCTCGAACAAAAAGAAAAAGTCCTGCTGGAAGAGCTGGTCAATTTCGCCAAAAAATTATCAGAAAAAAGAAAAATGACTGCTGCAGACCTATCTTCAAAAATCGAAAAAGAACTGGATGACCTGAAAATGGCCTCCGCCCAATTCGGGGTTGATTTTCAAACCAGGAGTGATCCGAACGGTCTTCAGCTGGAAGGAAATGGCAGGATCGCATTTGATGCAACAGGTTTTGACCGGGTGGAATTTTTGGTCGCACCCAACCCCGGGGAAGGATTAAAACCACTGGCAAAGATCGCCTCCGGCGGAGAAACATCCCGGCTGATGCTGGCGTTAAAAAATACACTGGCAAATGCAGATCAAATCCCGAGCCTGGTATTTGATGAGATCGATCAGGGGATTGGCGGCAGAGTGGGAGGGGTTGTAGGGCAAAAATTGTGGCACCTTGGCAGGGAACACCAGGTTTTGTGCATCACACATTTACCTCAACTGGCTGCGTTTGGCGATCAGCATTACAGGGTTCAAAAAATTGTTCACAATTCCCGGACCAGCAGTGAAGTCACACTGCTGGATGGTGACGACCGGCTGCTGGAGTTAGCCCAGATGCTGGGTGAGGTTACCGAAGGCACTTTGCGGTCAGCCCATGATATTTTACAATCTGCCCAAAATGCGAGCATTGCAGGATAACCACATCTTATCCTTGATCAACTTTTATCATTATGGAAGCCCGATAAACGTTCGGAAATATTTGTAGTCAAAGCCTGTTGTATAATGGATTCATTATGAAACACATCACCTTTATCTTCGCCATTATTTTTTCATCTCTCATTCTTGCCATGTCAACATTGGCTGCACAGGCTTCAGGTCAATTTCAAACCTATGCCACCCCGACCCCCGGTGCAGATGGACAAATAATTTTTATTGTTCAAGAAGGCCAAAACTGTTCGATCATCCGTGACCTGACCGGGGTATCGATCAGTCAATTAAAATCCTTAAACCGGCTGGATGACGCCTGTACATTAAATGTCGGCCAGAAATTGTTGATCGGTATGGGTGATCCCTCCGGTGTTACATTAACCCCGACAGTAGAAAGTGCGACCCCCACCCCAGTTCTGCCATCCCCAACACCAAGCGACCCGGATGCATCTGTTTGTATTAGTTTATATAATGATTTAAATGGAGATGCATTACACCAGGATACCGAAGGCTCGATTGCTGATGGTGCAATAAGTGTCTCAGGTACTTCCGGGCAATATTCGCAGACCAATAACACAACTTCATCGACTGATCCAGTTTGTTTTGAAAAGATCATCCAGGGAATATACAACATTTCAGTCGCGGCACCGGTTGGTTACAACCCAACGACACAACAAAACTATACCCTGGAAATAAAGTCCGGGGAGCAGATCTATGTTGATTTTGGTGCTCAGCTGGCAGGAAATGCCAAACCACAGGAGAGCAATACTCCGGCTGGCTCCAATAATCTGCTCGGGGTTGTTGGAGCGGTGCTCGTATTCGCTGCCCTGGGTTTAGGTATTTATGCCTGGCTGATCTATGGAAGAAAGTCAAGCTTAGGGCTGCAAAAACCGCCTAAATATTAATTTACAAAATAACAAACGGGGACGCCTTCAAGCGTCCCCGTTTGTTATCCAAATGTCATCATAATCAATATTCAATGAGAAAAGAATGCAGCAAGCCGTCTCGCAGTTTTTAATTGAACTCAATCGTAAATTTTATGATGATTTTGGCGAACAATTTTCTGCCACCAGGCAGCGGATTCAACCCGGGGTTCGGCAAATAATCAAGAACCTGGCCGGAAATGAAACCATTCTGGATCTGGGATGTGGTAATGGTGAATTTGCCCGTGAATTATCGCAGATTGGATTCCAGGGTTCCTACACCGGGCTGGATTTCAGCACTCCGCTTTTAGATGATGCAAAAGAACAGAAAGATCATTTCCCGGCAAGGTTTTTTCAGGCTGACCTGGCTGGTGATGATTGGGATAGAGATTTTCATGATGGACAATTTTCTCTGATCACTTCCTTTGCATTCATGCATCACATTCCAGATGTTGAAATTCGGCGCAGTATTTTACACAAGGTTCACAGGCTGTTAAAACCGATCAGTACCGCAAAATATATTCAATCAACCTGGCAATTCATGAACAGCACAAAACTTGCCAGCCGTGTTCAACCCTGGGAAAAGGTCAGACTTGATGCAGGTGAGCTGGATAAAGGGGATTACCTGCTGGACTGGAAAAGCGGCGGAGACGGGTTACGATATGTCCATCTTTTCTCTGTGGAAGAACTGGAAATCATGGCAGCCGAAACAGGTTTTATTATTTTGGATTCATTTTATTCAGACGGCGAAAACAGCCGCCTTGGACTTTACCAAACATGGGAGCGAAATGAAAACTAAAGATGAGATCGTTCAAAACTGGCTTCCACGCTACACCGGCAGGGAACTTGGTGAGTTTGGACAATATATCCTGCTCACCAATTTCAGCAAATATGTTCAAACCTTTGCTGATTGGAACAATGTCAGGGTGAGGGGTCTTGACAAACCCATGCCGAATGCGAATGCTGACCACATTACCATCATCAACTTCGGAATGGGCAGCGCTAATGCTGCGACTGTGATGGACTTGCTGAGTGCCATTCAACCAAAAGCAGTATTGTTTTTAGGAAAATGCGGTGGTTTGAAACCCAAAAATGCGATTGGCGATCTGATCCTGCCCATCGCGGCCATTCGCGGCGACGGTGCATCGAACGATTACTTCCCGCCTGAAGTACCAGCCCTGCCCGCCTTTGCCTTGCAGAAGGCCGTTTCGACTACTATACGCAATCACGGCGCAGATTACTGGACTGGTACGGTTTATACAACCAACCGGCGCGTGTGGGAACACGATGAAGAATTCAAAGCCTACCTGGTGCGGATACGGGCGATGGCGGTAGACATGGAAACCGCAACAATTTTCAGCACTGGTTTCTTTAACGACATTCCGACCGGTGCGTTATTGCTGGTTTCAGATCAGCCAATGACCCCTGAAGGTGTTAAAACTGCTGAAAGTGATGAAAAAGTTAACACCGATTTTGTAAATGAACATCTCAAGATCGGTATCGATGCTTTACGAGAGCTGATCGATAACGGGCTGACGCTCAGCCACTTGAAATTTTAGTTTTAAAAGGCCCCAGCTAAATGAAAGAAAAGTTACTGGTTTTATTAAGCCGCTGGTGGATTCTCCTGGTACTGATCTGCCTTCTGCCAGTTTATACATTGATCGCAATTAATAACGAACGAAGCGTGGATTATGTCAATAACGGGTTTTTCACATTCTGGTTATCAGGCAGCATGGCCTGGACTGGAGGACACCCATATAACAGTACTGACTGGGTGAATGGACATCACACCAACGGTGCAACCTGGATCCCCAATAAAATCTTCCCATACCCCTTACCGCTTGCCTTGCTGACAGCCCCTCTTGGATTTTTCCCAATCGGCCAGGCTTATATTATTTGGGATATTTTGGCCCAGTTTATGATCGCCGGCTGTATTTTATACCTGGCTAAACAATGGGCTGGATTAAATAAACAACTTTTTGCCGTATTTGTTTTGACCGCCACAATTCTCAATGGCAATATTTTCCTGGGATTGATGACAGGTACGATATCAGCATTATTCCTGCTTTTTCTGACATTATCTTTATTTTTCTTCAACAGAAACAAGCCTATCCTGGCTGGCATCATGCTGGCTGGCCTGGCGCTTAAGCCGCCCCTGCTAACCATAACGTTTTTGATCGGCCTCTGGTTATTAATTCATCAAAACTGGAAGGCAATAGCGGGTATTACCATCGGCGGGATTGGATTATTGTTAATTGGTTTTATACAGGATGTAAACTGGCTTCAAAAATTCCAGGGGGCTGGTGAGAATTTACTGAGCATGCGTGTCGGCAATCAACCCACCCTGCTGAGTTATACACGGCTGCTTTGCCATGGAGATATGTCGTGTGGTTTCACATATTACCTTTCCTTCGCGGTCATTTTGCTGCTGCTATATTTCATCATTATCTGGAAAAAAAAGGAGTTGTTGACTCCCATCCAGGCTTTCTGCCTTGCCATCACATTTGGGATATTGTTACCGCCTTATATCTGGTCTTATGATTATGCGATTTTAATCATACCGATCTGTTTTGTTTCTTTCGAACTTATCCGAAGGAAAGAGAGTTATGTTTACTCAACGGTATTTTTACTCCTGCTGGACATATTATCCATTTTTGGATTGATTATGTTCTGGATGTCCCCGGAAAGCAGCGCATTAACCATTCAACGAGATATGTGGAGTTTATGGGTAGCAGTTTTCGTCTTATTAACAAGTTCTTTTTTAGCTCTAAATCCAATGGTTTTTACAATTCAAAATAAAACACAAGCAGATAATAACGAATCGTCATAATAATCCCGTATTTTTTAACGATTATGATCCTGCACACTTCGCAGTCATATGTTAATGCACAAAATTCAGGATAAATATCAGTGCCTCTTACCCTTTACATGCCGGTAGTTTAATGTATTATTGGGGTGTTGGCGTTTTCCCTGGTTTTTTCGAAATCGGGGGGGACGCTTATAATATTTAACCCGCATGAAAGGAAGTTTTATGAATGTACGATCAGCCGAGCTCATATCTGTCACCTAAGATACAGGCTTGCCCGAAAGCCGAAGGCAATGGAAATGGAATTTTCGCCCAGGAAGTACTTAAAAAGGGTGACCTCCTAGCCGTTTTCGGGGGTGTCGTTTATGAATGGGACACCTTTATCCACCTCTCTGAACGTGAGCGAAGTTTATGCATACAGGTAGAGGAAAATCTATTCCTGGTGCCGCGTCCAATAGGGAATGGCGATTACGTCAACCACTGCTGTAACCCGAACGCCGGACTTTCGGGGCAGATCGCGCTCGTTGCCATGCGAGACATTCAACCCGGTGAAGAAATTTGTTTTGATTATGCAATGAGCGACACAGTTCCATACGACGAATTTGAGATCGGAAGAGCGTCGTGTAGG
>CAZBRI010000151.1:0-7040 GCA_964494055.1 uncultured Anaerolinea sp. | reverse complement strand
TCCGAAAGCGGGATCCCCATCCGGTTTGACAGCTTTACCATGGCGTTCAGTCCCACTTTTTGCAGGGTGATCACCGCCGGCACGTTCAGTGATGATGCCAGGGCGGTCCGTGCACTGACAATTCCGTGTTCCTTGTCGTCGTAATTTTTAGGGATGTAATTTTTCCCGCCGCTGGTCGGGAAGGCGGTTTCCACATCCAGGATGGGGGTGGCTGCCGTCCATGGATGCGGGCTGAGCGGGTTGAAAGCCTCAGCGTAGATCAGCGGTTTGAAGGCGGACCCCGGCTGACGCACGGCTGTGACCATGTTCAATGCGCCGGAAATGGAGGCGTTGAAGTAATCAGCGCTCCCCACCAGTGCCAGGATCTCCCCTTTTTTCGGATCAAGCACCAGCACCGCCGCGTTGTTGACGTGATGATCCAGCCCGCGGTCGTTCTTGAACTTTGCGATCTGCCTCGCAGCGGCATTTTCCGCCGTGCTCTGTGCGTCCAGGTCCAGGGTTGTTCTGACCACCAGGCTTTCACCCGCCTGCAGCTTGCCATTCTGAACCATCTGGTCAATCTCGTCCTTTACCATCCACACGAAATGCGGGGCACGGATCGGGAATGGCGACGGGTTGTAACTCAGCGGGCTGTCCGCAGCTTCTTTTTCTTGGGCCGCAGTGATGACCCCGTTTTTTTCCATCAATCCGAGTACCACCACCTGCCGCTTCCTGGCTGCTTCGGGGTGATCAAATGGGTTATAGAGTGCCGGTGACTGAGGCAGTCCTGCCAGCAGCGCACATTCCGGCAGCCGCAAATCGCTGGCCGGTTTGGCAAAATAAGTGCGTGCCGCAGCTTCCACCCCGTAGGCAAAACCGCCGTAAAAAGTCTGGTTCAGGTACAGCGACAGCACTTCTTCCTTGCTGTATTTCCGGTTGAGCTGCCAGGCAAGCAGGCTTTCGCGCAGTTTTCTGCGGATTGAACGGTCAGTCCGTTCATCCGGCAGCAGCAGGCTGCGGACCACCTGCTGAGTGATGGTACTGCCGCCCGCGATCGTCTCCCCGCCCTGCAGGTTGATCCAAAAAGCCCGCAGCATACCCTGCACATCAATCCCGGGGTTGCTGTAAAAGTTCTTATCCTCCACAGCGATCGTCGCCTGCTTCATGCACTCCGCGATCCTTTCCGGCGAGATCACCGCGTGCCGCCCGCCTTGCTCTGGCAGGATTTCGTAAAGAGCCCGCCCGTTCCGGTCAGTGATGCGTATCGACGGCTGATTGAGTACCGCTGGCAGGCTGTCGATCGACGGCAGTCCGGAGAACACATACACCACGCCCAGCAGCCCACCGGTCAGTATAAGGAACGCGATTATCAGAAACCATTTCCTGGAAGATATATTTTTTAACATTTCCATATAATTATAGTGTTGATTATCCATGTCGGGCATCGCCTTGTTCGTTTTGTGTCGTCCTTCATATCTCATACTTTCATGTGGGTTATAATCAATTGATACAAAAGAAAGACATACAGGCAAAAAATGAAGATAGCTATTACTGGTAAAGGCGGCGTGGGCAAGACCACGCTTACAGCCCTCATCGCGCAGGCATATGCGGACCGGGGCAAACAGGTATTCGCTGTGGACGCAGATCCATCCCCGTGCCTGGCAGGCGCGCTCGGTTTCCCGGATGATTTGCGTGCCAAACTTTCTCCCATTTCCGAAATGGACGAATTGATCCTGGAACGCACCGGCGCCCGTAAGGGGCAAAAGGGCGGGTTCTTTACCATCAACCCGCAGGTCGATGACATCCCTGAACGTTTTAGTGTCCTGCACCGAGGTGTGCGTCTGCTGGAAATGGGCGCAGTCGAAACCGGCGGCTCGGGCTGTATCTGCCCTGAAGCTGCCATGTTGAAGACGTTATTCACCAACCTGATGTTCCGCAAGGACGAAGTGCTTCTGCTCGATATGTATGCCGGCGTCGAACACCTTGGCCGGGCAACCGTTGATTTTGTGGATGCCATGCTGATCGTCGTCGAACCAACCCGGCGCAGCCTGGGTACCGCCGGGCAGATCAAAAAGCTGGCAAACGACCTCGGCCTCGAGCGCTTGTTCCTGGTCGGCAGCAAGGTCCGTAACCAGGACGAGATCGATTTTCTCACCCGCGAGACCCCCGGCATGCCGGTTTTGGGTTTCCTGCCCGCCGACCTGGCTGTACAGGAAGCAGATAGACTCGGTATCCCGGTTTATGACCATGTCCCCGTCCTCAAACAGGCTGCCACAGATATTTTGTCACAGCTGGAGCAGCAGCTCGAAGCTGAGAGATAACAATCGGTGTGATCAGGCATGCAGCAGTTCTGTATTACATTTTCCAGGGGCGGATTAATGCGATATTTTACAGGGAGTACTTCTTATGAGTTACTGGATCTTTAAAGCAGGTACTGATAGATACCGGATAGATGACCGGCTGCGCGAGCCGGATGACATGATGGTCTGGCGGGTTTCCCGTTACCAGGAGCGCATCCAAAAAGATGATATTGTTTTCGCCTGGCGCGGCGGTGTCCCCAAAGGTATCTGTGCCGTCATGAAGGTTGAGCAGCACCCGTTTCCGTTTTCAGATGCGGAGCTTGCTGAAGACCCCTTCGCGATCCCCGGCGTGCCCCTGGTTGATGACCCAACTGTCACCTTTGCCCAATGCCGTATCACGCATCGCTTCCCGTTGATCGAAGCCAGCGTCATCAAAAAAATCCCCGGCCTTGAGCTGTTCTCCTTTTTCTCCGCCTTCCAGCTCGCCGTTAATTTTTCGATCACCCGCCCCGAGGGCTCCATTCTGATGGGCTATATCGAGCAGCACATGACAGCTGTCCGCGAACTGGCTGCCCTGCCCAAAGAAGTGATCCAGAAACAGGTCACAATCCGCGAACCCCGTCAAAAAACCACCCGATCTGCCGCCGCCCCCGTCAAAGCGAAGAGTACCACCAAACTGCTAAAATGCGCCGAGTGCGGCAGCTTCGTCATCAGCACCGACACCGACCGCCACATCCGCGAAATCCACGGCGGCGAAGAAGTAGGCTGGAAAAAGGTGAATTGAGGGCAGGGCTTCCATTGGTTTACACAAACGTGCTGCTAATATGATGGTTTATTTACCAATTGCTCCACGCCTGTCTTTGATTTTGTTTTGAGCAAGTTTTCAACATTTATATCTACTTGAATAGCAGGTGGATTTGGTAACTTATTTTGAACCGAACATCTGCTTCAAAGCGGGCTTCAAATTCAGCAATCAATATCCTGTAAAAAGCCATTGGAATAAGTGCTAAAATGCTTTATCCTGATTGCTCAATAATAATTTCTTTACATCCAGTCCTAATCCCCACAGAATTTCAGCCTCATTAATCATTGTTCACCTAAAAGTTGATGTTATTCTGAATATTCCAGCGGGTAACAATCTCTCCTTTACTCGCGGAACCGGGCTCTAAAGGACTGATTCCTTTTGAAATAAGATTTTTCCAATCGGTTAATAAATTCTCTGGGATTTTGAGCACCAACTTTTCTCCCAGGTAGCCCAGTCTTTTTGCCACACTTCCTCCACCCCAATGAATCAAATACTTCGTCAATTTTTCCCAATCAATCGACTGCTGATTGTTTTGCAATACCTGGGCAAGCTGAACGATTCCGCCGCAAAGGTCTGGTCGTGCTGATGCATCGATCAATGTCTTCTCCGGTTCTGTGATTGAAATCAGCATACCATCAACTGTTTGAGTAGTAATGCCAAAAAAATGTTTTGGACTGACTGAAATAAAATAATAAGGTGTGGATTGGATAACAACGGCACGCTTGCGATGTGTGGTTTGTATGAATACCACCTGTGGTATCTGTTCAGTCCAATTCCAATATCGAAGCGCAGACCAGTATGCAATTGCCCCGGGTGAACTAAGTTGGGATGCTATTAAAAAAGAATTTTCAGACCAGGTTCTTTCAGGACCAGCTTCTAATGGAATAATTAAATATAGCCCGCGCTCCAATCGCTGAAGCCATCCTTTGCGCGCAAGGCGTCCCAGGGTGTTAACTGCAGCTATTCTGGATCGGAAATATTCTTCAGCTTCATCAAAATTGATCAGCTTTTTGCCTGAAGCAGAGAAATGCGTTAAGAACGTAGTTTCCTGTTGGCTTAATGACATAATATTCTGTGTGCATAAAACATCAATTACTGATGTTATTGTTACTGTAAATATTATACGCTAATTGGTTTCCTTTTGGAAAAGTTATCCTTTTGCATCCATCAATATTTTTAATTTGAGTTCTTATTTTGTTTTAAAACACATGGGTTTTCAACCGTTATATTATTTTTTTTAGCATAAATTCATAACGACCCGCATCTGACCCTAAATTTGTAAAAATAAATTGATTTTGAATCTGGGGGATAATATTGATCGTCTAGATTGGTACTAAATATTGGTACTAATCATGGTGAGAAAAAAATCAGAAAACGTTTAATTTCATTCTGGAATAGCCTGATCGAAATGATATTGATTGGGATGATTTTATTAATCTGCTGAAATATCTAGGCGCAGTAATTCGACAGCAGGGAGGATCTGCCCACGGAATAAGGTTGAATGGTGAGTACGCATTTTTTCATAAAAGGCTCTTTGTCAGGCAGATATCAAAAGAATTCGAAAATACCTTTCAAATGCAGGAATAAATGAAGTGGAGTAACCTTATGTTTAAACATAAAGATTATATGGGTAATAATATTGAATAAGATACTGAAGGAAAAATATTTACCGGTGAAGTCATGGGACTTCGGTCTGTTCTAACTTTTCAGGGTAAAACACCTGATGAATTGGAAATTTCATTTCGCGAAACTATCGATTTATATTTACAAATGTGCCAGGAAGATGGGGAATCTCCAGAGAGACCTTAGTCTGGAAGATTTAATGTCAGAATCCCGCCTGAATTACATCGGGAGATCGCTCTTCATGCTGCAGCAGAAGAGATAAGCATCAACGAGTGGGTCATTGATACATTTGAGAAAGCAGTTCAATGAAATAATAATAATTGTTCGCGTTTGAAGAATACTTAAATAATTCAATAATAAGGAAAATAATTTGTAAATATTAGTAGTAGTCCGCCGATACACTTGACAGTCTGTTGTTTTTGATGATAATTGACTCAACAGGCGAGCCATAAATAAAAGCGAAGACAGAGGAAAGTAATCCGGTGATTTGTTGCCAGAGAGGCGCGGGATGTGCTGTGACCCGTGCTCAACCAGGACCGGCCGAAGTTCCCTCTCGAGCTGTTTGAGTGAAAACCGCAAGGTGAAGTAGTTCAAACCGCAGTCCCGGCGTTAACGGGCATGCCGATGATGGTCGGCAGTGAGTGGACCAGGTTCTGGTCAATGTGGGTGGTACCGCGGGAATGTCTCCCGTCCCAGTGTGGACGGGATTTTTGTTTTATACCTGTCTTATCAATTAATTTACCGGTCTGCGTTACACTCATGGATCGGTACTTCTGAAATAAATGTACGAATTCTGGAGGTTAGGATGCTGGAAAAATTAAATACGATCGAGAAAGAAGCCCTCGATACGCTCGCGGCTGTCAGCAGCGAGGCTGAGCTCGAAGCCTGGCGTGTTGCCAACATCGGCCGCAGCTCGGCAGTTATGAACGTCTTCAGCCAGATGGGCGGCTTATCCAAAGAGGAACGGCCTCTCGTCGGTCAGCGCGCCAACCAGGTCAAGCTGGCCCTGGAGCAGGCTTTTACCGAACGTGCAGAAGCCGTGAAATCTGCTGCCCTGGCGAAATCACTTGAAGAAGATCTGCTGGATGTGACCCTGCCCGGCCGTCCGGTTCAGCACGGCGGGCTGCACCCTGCCACCGTCACCCTGCGCCGCATCCTGGCTATCCTGGCTGAGATGGGTTTCCAGGTCTACACCTCGCGTGATATCGAAAGCGACGAGATGAACTTCCAGGCCCTGAATTTCCCGCTTCATCACCCGGCCCGCGAGATGCAGGATTCTTTCTATATCGATACCCCTGATCGGGGCGATAACCCGCTCCTACTGCGTACCCACACCTCCCCCGGCCAGGTGCGTGCCATGCGTGAATTTTCCGCCGCGAACCCCGAGAACCCGCCCTCCATCCGTATTGCCCTGCCCGGCATGTGCTACCGCTACGAGCAGATCACGGCCCGCTCCGAGGTTCAGTTTTACCAGGTCGTAGGCCTGGCGGTCGGCGAGAACATCACTTACGGCGATCTCAAAGGCACCCTGGCCGATTTCGCTCGCCGCATGTTCGGTCCGCAGGCCAAAGTGCGCTTCCGCGCCTCCTATTTCCCCTTCACCGAGCCTTCGGCCGAGGTGGATGTGGAATGTTTTGTCTGCGGCGGCAAGGGCTGCGCGGTCTGTAAGAACTCGGGCTGGCTCGAGATCCTCGGCTGCGGTATGGTTCACCCGGTCGTTCTGCAGAACGGCGGCTATGATCCCCGGCGTTACACGGGCTTTGCCTTTGGCATGGGTCCGCAGCGGCAAACCATGCTTCTGCATCGTATGACGGATATTCGCTATTTCTGGGGAAACGACGTTCGTTTCCTTGGTCAATTCTAGGAGGTCAGCATGAAAGTACCAGTATCCTGGCTTCAGGATTATGTAGATATTACGCTCCCGATCGAGGAGCTTGCACGTTTGTTAACCGTCTCCGGCTTGGAAGTGGATGAGATCCATTATGTCGGCTGGCAGATGCCGGCTGAGAACAAGTACGGTTTCAAGATCAATGGTATCTCCTGGGATAAGGAGAAGATCGTTGTGGCTGAGATCAGCGAGGTCAACCCGCACCCCAACGCCGACCGTCTCACCCTCTGTACCCTCAATGATGGTCAGCAAGAGCATATTGTCCTGACTGGCGCTCCCAACCTTTACCCGTTCAAGGGTCTCGGGAAGCTGCCCAAATCCATCAAAGTGGCCTACGCCAAGGAAGGCTCGACCATCTATGACGGACATGCGGAGGGCCTGGTGCTCACCACCCTCAAGCGTGCCAAGATCCGCGGCATCGATTCCTACTCCATGGTCTGTTCCG
>CAZBRI010000150.1:0-7141 GCA_964494055.1 uncultured Anaerolinea sp. | reverse complement strand
CGGCTCTGAACACTCTTTCCCTACACGACGCTCTTCCGATCTCAGCCTGCGATACATTCCAGGGATTCATATTTCTTTCCATCCCCTTGAAGGCTGTTTCCAACTGTTTCGGGAATGAACTTTCCATCATTGATAAGCTGCGACGGATATCAAGAATATCCCGCATTGGCTCATTCCCAACCGGGCAAATATCCACACAGGCCCCGCAGGTAGTACAAGCCCAAACAGCTTCCTCGCTGATCAACTCAAGCAAAGGTTTATCTGTTCCGCCGCCGTAATTAAAGTTATACCGTTTATTAATTTCCAGAGCTGCAGGCGAGAGTAGTTTACCCGTATTGTAAGCAGGACATACCTCCTGGCAGCGAAAACACATGATGCAGGAATATGCATCCAAAACCTGCTCATATCCTAGATCTTTTACCTGCGCTGCCCCGAATTGCTCAATGGTTTCATCCTCAAGATTAATAAAATTGAGCTGCCCGATCGATGTTCTGGCAGGTTTTAGCGCAAAATTGATCGGAGCAAAAAACAGGTGCAGGTGTTTTGAATAGGGGAAGTATGGCAGAAATGCAACGACAGCGCCGATCGACAACCAGAACATCAGATGTTCACCAAAAATCAGGGTACCGGATGGAACCCCCGCCCACAAACGGGAAATTGATGAAATGATCGGCTGATAACCATCTGCCTTACCTGACAACGCAATTGAAAAAGACTCACCAAATAAGCGTCCTGTGTTGTGCAGAAATATGAAACCGGCAACGATCGCTGAGTCGCGGGTAATGCCAGTGCGGGCTTTTTCATCCAGGAGTGTTGTTGCCCTGGTGGATAAAGTATCCGGCCGTAAAATAAACCGGCGGACCGCCATTGCAGCTATGCCAAGCAGGATGGCAATATTCATGAAGTCAGCAAGGAACCTGTAAAGATCGCCAAAGATTCCAAGATTTTCCAGCAATTTCCAATCAAAAAAAGCATAGATCAAATCATTCAGGTTAATGACCAAAAAGGCGATGAAACCCCAGCCGATCAGGCCATGGAAAATTGAAGGGAGGAGTCGAAAACGGAAAACCGGCTGGAATGTAAAAAATTTGGTCAATGCACCAGCCGCTTTTTGGGAGACAATTTTCCAGTCCGGCGACCCCTGTGCGCTGTTGATATTTTCAATAATCCTTTTCAGACCTTTCCAGGTATAAAAAAGTGACAAAATAACTGCAAACAAAAAAAGGATTTTTTCAACCAGGGTTAACATGCCTTCTCCTCGAGTATTGCATTTGCACTTGATTTAAATAAAGATCTCCATTTCCAGGAGATCGTTAAATTTATTTCTTAATCATAACATGGCTGAAAAAAATGTGTAGTCTATGCCATTGAAACATCTGACAGATCGACCAGGAGATCAGCTGTGAGTTCATCATGGTGCAGACGAATAAATTCCCACATTTTTGTTTCCGCATTAGTAAACATCTTGGAAACATGCCGCACAAAATAAACGCGCTGGTATAAATTGAATCCTTCGACATCAACTTTCTTAACCCGGCCGAGGGCAAGGCTCCTGGCCGCCATCATCTCTGAAATAAAGGTGATACCGATTCCTTTTTCTACAGCCATCTGCACTGCCTCGGCATCTCCCAGCTGCATTACCACTTTCAAATTCGCTGGATCAATTCCATGACGACGCATCTGGTCAAAAAGAACTTCAAACGTACCAGAATTGGATTCACGGCTGATAAATGGCTGATCTAAAACATCTGCCGGCTTTACTTTTTCCAGGTCAGCCCAGGGATGGTCAGCGGGGACAATTAAAATGACTTTATCCGAGAGCAGCGGCTGACATTCCAGGTCTCTATGTTCAACAATTCTTCCAATCATGCCGAAATTGAGTGATTGCTCAAGTAATCCTTCGATCACATCCTGGCGGCGCATCAAGTTTACATGGGTGCGGACATGAGGATAATCCTGTTGAAAGGCAGCCAACAAATTCGGGATAAAATATCTGCCCGAGGTTGTTGCGCAGCCAAGGAACAACTCTCCACTGACATCTCCTTTTGCATTTACAAGTGCATCTTCAAGCAAACGGGCGGAATTGAGTACATCCCTGGTCATCGATAAGATTGAATGTCCTGTTTCACTCAACTGTACAGTTCTGCCATGCCGGATAAATAATTCAATATTATATGTGCGCTCCAGGGATTGAATATTTTGACTGACAGCAGATTGAGATAGATGCAGTTTTTGAGCAGCCCTGCTAAAATTTAATTCTTCAGCAGCAGTAACAAATACCTTTAATTCCGGAATGTTGATCATCAGTAAAGTCTCCTAAACAAATTCTGATAGTTAGTATCAGAATTCACAATATTATCCATTAATAGCATAAGCCATTCTGAACATTCTCAATAGTTACTTTTATCACATACTTTGGGGAATAATCGCTTAAAATATAGACATCGTTTGCCGGGGAGAATTTTTATCCGGATTTCTACTTTTTTCATGAGCATTGAGCATGCGGGGTATGCTGATAAGTTTGTCAGCATATTCAATAATATAATTTATATTTCGAATTCATTAAAATCAGTTACACTTCCCCATACCCGCTAATGTCCGATATTTTTATTAGAATGATTACCTGTAAAATTAACCAGAGACCTATCGTTATGGTGTACTCTGGGTATTCTTGCTAACATCTTCAACATAACTTGCAGCACCCGGGCAGAACTGCTCCAGCACCGGGGATACCCGGCTCCACCCGAGCGGGTCAGAATCTGATGGACTATAGGCCTGGGTCAAGGCTTCAGAAAGACAGCCTGAACCAGCATTGTAATTTACAAGGGTCAAACGCCAGAGAGTCTCATAATCAACTGTTTGACCGGGCATTTTCCCTGTAACATTTTGAACGATTTTACCGGCTTGTTCACAATTTGCCAGAAGGGTATGGGCGAAAACACCAACGCTGAAATCTGCCCGGGAGAGATCCAATCCCAACGGGCAGTCATCACAGCGGGCATCAACACTGCCAACCAGCGCACCGCGAAGAATTTTCTGTTCGGATGGTTTTAATTTTGAGAAACCTGCATTTTCGCAGACTGATTTATTAAGCACCAGGGGACAAAACTGATCATAGAATGATGAATTCCATAATAATGCTGTATCCGCTCCCCCCTCTGTCATTTGACCAAGACCCACGTCCTTGCCATTCTTAAATACGCCCGGCCAAAATTGGCTTTCCCTGCTGAAGAGGTTTTTCAATAATTGAGCAGGAACATCACCTTTTTGGGCAACGTCGAAAATCAATTTATCAAAACGGTTCTGCCATTGGACAACATTTCGATTGGCGGCTTTAATACCGCAGGCATTGGCTGAACCATCAAGGTTTAACCCATTATCCGGACATGATTTGGCATTCGTTACACCCTGTTTTATCAGATTAGCAGCCAGGTAGCTGTAAGGAATGCTTGATTTTAATTCAGCGCTTGATTTAGGGGTTGTCAACCATTGCGGTAAACCATCCGTCGGCGGAAATGCCTCCCAGGCTGCGGTGCAGGATGCAGCCGGGGCTCCTGTCCATTGGGATGAGATCACATCAACAAACCAGCGGGATGTCAATCTATCCGTTGTCCCCCCATCCATTTTTACTCTCATAAAGGCGTCAAAAATCGGGGAAGAATCGCCATAAGATGAGAAGGCCCAAAATGTTAATCGCAAACCCTTTGGATTGGTTTCAGATAACAAGAAAGTGCAGCGTTCAGCGCTGCAGCTGAAAGGATCGGAACCTGCTATCCCGCTGATTCCAATGATTGATTCGTTTGGCAGAGGATCTGAGCCGGTTAGTACCAGTGTTGGCTGCTGAGTACACCATCCGGTTGGATCAGGCTCACATCCTTCCAGGGATACTTTTACAGCTGCCGGCGGAAGCTTTAGGGTAATTTCCCTTTGCTCAGTTTTCCTGGAAACCTGAACAAAATAATAACCCGGGCATTGGGTTGTATCATTCTCGAGACAGGGCGTGGAATAGGTTTTCCAATCTTCATAAAGATCCTGCCCGCAAGCGGAAATGATGTCACTGTCAGAAGGGAGACCCGGGTAATCGATATAGAACGAGCAAAAAACGGTGCTATCCCTCCAGGCTGCCATCCACCATTCAAAAATATTTGTATCCACCATTATGGAAGTAAATCGATCCGGCCCAGGAGGCAATAAAGCGGGCGTTGAGGCTGCAGCTGAAACCGGGGTTGGCGGGAGATATATGCTAATTATCATCGCCAGACCCAGAAAGGTCAAAATAATTACCAGCCAGGCAGTGAATACTATCTTCTTAGTCAAATTTGCCACACTTTAAATAATAATCCACACTACCAGTATAGCGGATTATTCCAGGAAAATCATCACTTTTCCTTTACAATTTCTTCAAGCATTTTCATTTCTTCTTTAAATGAATTCCACCGGACTACCAGGCTGACAATATAAATAGTCATTAATACGGCAAAAACGGTATAACCGCCAATCAAGTAATTTAAAGTATTGGGTGTTGTATCCATTTGAATTAACCTCTTACTGGTTTGCTTTCATTTTTAATTGCTCAATTTTCTCAGCGAAAAGACCAAGACGTATCCGATGCCAGAATAAAGTTATAAAAACAATTGAAAAGACTGCAATACTGGTCAGCATGGTAGCAACCATTGATCCGGTCATACTCATTTTCTCGCTTCCGCCTCCGCCGATCACGACTGGATGAATCGTCCTGAAAATTCGAATGGAAACAAATGTCATCGGTACGCTAAGGCCGCCAAGGAGGGTGTACACCGCTCCAAATCTTGCTCGGCGTTCAGGGTCTTCAATCCCCTGCCGCAGGAGCAGGTAAGCCAGGTAAACCATCTCCAGAATTGCCGCCGTAGTCAAGCGCGGCTCCCAGGTCCACCAGGTGCCCCAGGCCGGACGTGCCCAGATCGAACCAAGGATGATGGCGATCAGGAAGAACACCAAGCTGATCTCTACTGCTGCAAGTCCAATTACATCCCATTTAAGGTCTTTTGTCCGGAGATAAATAACAGAAACTACCGCTGCGACTATGAAACCCAGCATACCGACCCAGGCTGTGGCAACATGAAAATAAAATACTCTTTGAACTTCGCCCATTACTCTTTCCAATGGTGCATAGAAAATCGCCATAAGGAATGCTGCAAATACAGAAATAACACTAAATATATTTAGAAATTTAAGTAAACGAGATTGCGGTGACATTTTTACTCCTGAATTACAAAAAACTTCATAATAAAGCCATTACTCTTCTACGATATTATCAAAAACCATGAATGCAACCGAAATAAATATTACATCATATACAACCAGGATATTAAGCCAGGGTGTTATTTCACTCATTTCAAAACCTAGCAGAAAACCATTACTGGCTTTAACGGCAGCAACAAGTACAGGAATTACCAGCGGGAATAACAAGATCGGCAGAAGAACATCCCGTGTCCGGGTTTGGACAGACATGGATGCTAAAAGGGTACCTACAGCTATGTAACCAACAGAGCCTAATAATGTGACCATTATAAAGCCGGCATTAAATAAGTTCACGTTGTACATCACACTGTAAGCCGGCAGCACGATTGCTTCTACGATCAACATAAAAGCGAGGTTACTGATGGCTTTGCCAAAATAAATCGCAGAACGATCAACCGGCGCAAGCAATAAACCATCCAGGCAGCCGCGGTCTTTTTCTATGGCCATCGATCGATTTAAACCCAGGGTTCCAGCGAAAGAAAATGTGACCCATAAGGCACCGGCTGTGATGCTGTTACGTGCTTTTACATCCAGTTCAAGAGCAAAATAAAAAATCATAATGACGAGGAGAGAAAATACCAGCATGGAAGAAAGCAGCTCACGTGAACGCAATTCTGAAGATAAATCTTTCCATGTGATCGCCATCACAGCACGGCTGAAACTTCCAGTTGGACGGGAGGGTATTGAATTTTGTTCTTTCATATCAACCCGCCAGCGCCTGTTTATAAAATGACAATAAGTTACCATCACCAAGCTCGGCCTTTGAGGCAGATGCTGTTATCACACCCCGGGTTAGAATGTCAAACCTGGTTCCCAATTCTTCGGCACGTGCCAGATCGTGCGAAGTCATCACGACTGTCCGGCCGGCAGCAGCCACATTTTTTAAAACACCGTCCAGCATTTCAGATGCATCCTGATCGAGCCCTGTATATGGCTCATCAAAAAGCATCACTTCAGGGTCATGCAAGACTGCACGGCCTATGGCCAATCGCTGCTGCATGCCCCTGGAAAAAGTTCGAACCAGATCTTTCCGCCTGTGTGAAAGACCAATCAGATCCAGCACCACGGATATGCGGGGTGATAAATTATCAATATTGTACATTCGGCCAAAAAATTGAAGGTTCTCATCTGCAGAAAGATCTTCGTACAAGAGCGGCATGTGTGAAACTACCCCCAAACGCTGCCTGACAGCAGCAGACTGGCCTGGAAGCGTAAACCCTGCCACATTTACCAGTCCAAGTGATGGACGGGAAAGTGATGACAGAATTCGCAAAAAAGTAGTTTTGCCAGCGCCATTTGGTCCCAGCAGGACAACAAACTCACCGGGAGAGGCAATAAAATCAACCTTTCGCAGGACAGTTTTCAGACCAAAACGCTTGACCAGATTTTTCACTTCAATCATTGAAGGCCATATTTCCTTTTATTATATGGGAGCAGCAGTATTTCTGCTGCTCCCTGGTTGATCTCAACTATTTTATTTTTTTCAATTTTTCTTTCAATTCATTACGCCGCTGACGATACACTTCCTCTTTTATATTTCCAGTCTTGAATTGATCATCAAGTGTCATAATCGATTCCAAAATAACTTCCTGGTCATCATCAGTATTTTCATCTTCGTCGTCCAGTTCATCATTAAGAGCGGTTGATCGCTTTCGGTCACGCAGGTACAGCCATGCACCGATGATGATCAGTACCAATCCCAAAGCCCCAATTCCTATAATTAAGTTCTGAGTTGAATTTGTCCCCGGTTCCGGCGTTGAGCTGCCTGCTGCAGTTCCGGTTGATGTAAAGGACAATACCTGCCCGGCTTCGACATCGGTTCCTGTGAGCGTAAACGTCTTGGCCGTGTCTTCGGTAACAC
>CAZBRI010000149.1:0-7145 GCA_964494055.1 uncultured Anaerolinea sp. | reverse complement strand
CCTGAAGAATTGATAAATGTTAGATTAGAAGATTTTTGGATTTATGATATGGCTGATTCGCAGCTGTTGGAGACTCTCTCTATTCTTTGGCAATCATGGTCTGATTCCGGCCGGAATTTTTTGCGATGTACATATACCTATCCGCCAGGCGGATCAGTGCATCAGCAGATTCAATTTGTGTTTCCAGGCTGGTCTCAGACACCCCGATGCTGAGAGTCACCGCTGCATCCCCATTCTCTGTTTGAACACGGAGAGCTTCCACCTTTGTGCGTACCCGTTCAGCCAGCATGTAGGCATTTTCTGCGGAGGTCATCGGCAGGATGATCACAAATTCTTCCCCGCCGAAACGTCCGATCTCATCAGAAGCGCGCAGCTCTTCAGAGGCGAGCTGTGTCACCCGCCGCAGCATTTCATCCCCGGAGGCATGTCCGTAAATATCGTTGATTTTTTTAAAATGATCGATATCAAACATGACGATCGAAAGCGGCTGATGGTAACGTTTGGCGGTTTCAAATTGCTGTTCAAGGATCTCAAACAGGCAGCGGCGATTATTGATACCGGTCAATACATCCGTTCTGGCCAGTTGTTGTTCACGTAAGAGAGAAGCCTGTAATTCCAAATTTACCTTGAGAAGTTCCGCTTCGGCTTTCTTTCTATCTGTGATGTCGTGAATGATCGAGAAGAGCAGTTTCTGCTCACCGATCATAATGGGGGTTGAGTGTACTTCAACACTGACAACTTCACCATTGGATAACCGGTGAGAAAAATTAAAAACGTTTTTCTTTTCGAGCAGTGCTTCTTGAATTTCAGCCATGACTTGTTCTTTTGGCATGGTATTCAGGTCGAAAATGGACATCGTTGTCAAAACAGACCTGGTGTAGCCATAAAAATATTCTGCCGCCCGGTTTGCATCCAGGATTTTACCCGTTTGAGGGTCAACCAGCATCATGACAGAGTGATGCCGCTCAAACATTTTGCTGAAACGTTCATTACTTTCTTTGAGAGCTTCCTGCATCTGAATCCGCTGGGTAACATCTGTGTGTGTCCCGAACATCATCCAGGGTTCGCCTTCGGCAGTGCGTGTGATCAACCGGCCGCGGTCATGGATCCAGACCCAATGACCATCATTGTGCCGCATCCGGTAATGAATATCCACCCCGGGCAGCCGGCCGCTGAAGTGATCTTTAACCATCTCATCTGCCAGTTTTATGTCATCCGGGTGTGTAAGTTTATGCCATGTATTTTTGTCGATCGGGGCTAATTCATTTAGTGTGTACCCGACCATCGAGGCCCAAAGATTATTGATCACCATCTCTCCGGTTGGCACATTCCACTCCCAGGTGCCCACCTGCGTGCCTTCGATAATGCTTTCCATCCGCCAGTTAGCTTCCCGCATTGACTGTTCTTTTTTCTTGGTATCAGATATATCTACCATCACTATTCGCAGAATGTTTTGGGTGTTTTTTGTGTTTCCATTTTTATCAAGGCTGCCTGAGTTTTCAACAGGCTCATCAGTTGATATAACGGCTTCCAACTGAACCCAGACTAATGTTCCATCCGTCTTGCGCATCCGCAGCTCACAAACCTGCGGCTCATTCGTCTTGAGCAGCTCCCTGCGCATCCTGTAAAAAATATCCTGGTCTTCTTTGAAAATGAAATTACTCAAAAGGTTCCTGATCAGGTCGCCGCGTTTTGCACTTACCAGGGTCGCTGAGGTCAGGTTGGCCTGCAGGATAATGCCTTTATCACTCAACGTCACATAACCCACAGGAGCCATGTCGTACAGGTCAAAATAACGTGATTGAGATTGTTCCAATTCAAGGTGGGTCCGCCGCAATTCTTCGTTCTGCATCTCAAGTTCGATCTGATGCACACGCAGTTCGTGCAGTTTCTCAAGGATGATCTCGGGTGAAGACACCTCAAAATCCGCAGGCAGACCGAATTCTTTTTCAAGAAGTTTCTTTTCGGCCTGCTCGCGCAGTTCAGAGGCGGTATTAGTTAATATTTTCTGGTTTTTCATATTATTCTTCATTATTCATATTGATTATATCTTATATTGAGCGTTCAGTTGTTGAAATGGCATACATTTTGCCAGATTCATTAAACAGAGCAGTGGCTGTCATCCAAATATCCAGGATCGAACCTGTCTTTGTAATGCGTTTCGAGCGGTATGGCTGCAGAATTTTCGCCTGGCTTAATAGGAGTGTGTTTCGGATGGCATTCTCCCGTAGATCTTCAGGAATACGATCCTGAACATTCATGAGCAGGGCTTCTGCTTCACTCCAGCCATACATTCTTTCTGCTGCCGGGTTCCAGGCAATCATTTGGCCGTCCAGCTCATAAACAGTGATGGCATCATGAGAATCTTGAACCACTACTGCCAATCGCAGCAGTTCATTGGCTCTTCGCAGCTGTTCTTCTGCCAGCCTGCGCTCGGTAATGTCCATTGAAATCCCGCCGATCACATCCGGTTCCCCGTATATGTTATGCAGTGGAAATTTGACTGTGTAGAATTGGCGTTTTTCTATCGGTGATTCAGTACTTTCTTCTTTGATCAAAACAATTCCGGTATCCAGAACTTTTTGGTTGTCAGCCGCCAGCATGGCAGCCGTTTCTTTGGAAAAGATATCGGTAAGATTAAGCCCGATCACAAGTTCTTGCTGGCAGCCTCTTTCTTCTTTCCATTTTTTATTCACCAGCAGGATCTTTCCTTCACCAGAGTTCGCATAAATGGAGACTGGAGCATTATCCAGTAAATTTTTGATGAATTCTTCGCTCTTTTGCAGTGCATTTTGCATCTTTTTTAGTTCTGTGATATCCATGAAAGTGATCACGGCACCTTCAATCACATTTTCGATGGTTCGGTAGGGCAGTATGCGCAAACGGAACCATGCCCCGGTTTTTGTTTCCACTTCCAATTCTTTGGGGATCAGGGTGGCCAGGACAGCTTTAATATCCTTGATCAGGCTGTCATAATGGCGAAGATTGTTTGCGATGTGTCCGACCGGCCGGCCGATATCCCCCGGGATGAGGTTGATCAATTCAATAGAGATGGGTGTGAAACGTAGGATGTTTAAATCTTGATCAACAAAGATGGTGGCTACACCGGTACCAGAGAGCAGATTGTTCATGTCGTTGTTGGAATGTGAGAGAACCAGCACTTTCTCGCCCAATTCATTGTTAACGGTGTTCAGCTCTTCATTGACTGACTGCAGTTCTTCCGTGGCAGTCTCCAGCTCCTCGTTGGTTGACTGCAATTCTTCATTAACAGACTGCATTTCTTCACTGTAAGATTTAAGTTCTTCATTGGTCGTTTCCAGTGCCAGTGTTGTGCTGTGAATATACTCATCTTTTACCTGCATCTCAAGCAGGAGTTTTTGTATATCACTATCTGGAACCATTTCCCGGTTTATCAACTCCAGGGCAGCATCCTCTTCATTTAAAACATCCAGGATGACCAGGAATAATGGAGAATCAGAAATCGATGACGTATTTGACTGCAGGGGACTGATGCTCAGTTTTGTAATCGTGGATTGGTTGTTTGAACTAACCCGAATACGGGGTACAGTCACGGTCTCATTGGTTTTCCGGGCTTTAAACAGGGCGGTGGTCAGTTCTATTTTCAAGCCTTCCCGGGCCATTTTTAAAATATTGTTAATCCCCACCTCCCCCTGGGCCAGCTCAAGAAAACGACCTGAGCGGCCATGCAGGTAAAGGATGTCTCCATCGCCATTGATCAACGCGGCAGTTGGTGCGACCTGTTCCAGGATTGCCTGTTCAGTTAATGACCGGAGCGAGGTCTGGTATCTTCGATCGGGAAAGCCTTCTGTCTTCCAGGCAGCATGCGGCAGGGCAGCATCAATCGCCGACAAGGAAGGAAGGAAATGGCTCAAAATAATATGCTGTGTGCCTTGAATATTTTCTTTGCGCTGGTACAGCTTGGATTTGCGATCAAGGACAGAAAAGAGTTCGCTAAAATCGCCGATGCCTTCTGATGTACCAAGAAAAAGCATGCCTGCCGGGTTGAGTGCGAAGTGAAATAACGGGAGCAGTTTTTGCTGCAGCTCAAGGCTGAAATAGATCAGCAGGTTGCGGCAGCTGATCAGGTCGATCCTTGAGAAAGGCGGATCTTTGACAACGTCCTGCTCAGAAAACACGACCATGTCGCGGATGCTTTTATGAATTTGGAAAACATTGCCGTCCGTACTCTGCAAAAAGAAGCGTGCCAGCCGTTCTGGTGTAAGGTCAGCTGTAATGCTGGCAGGGAACCTGCCGGTGCGGGCAGCAGCTATGGCTTTTGTGTCAATATCTGTGGCGAAGATCTGAATAGTATCATTACGTTTCAGCTTCTCCATTTGCTCGATCATCAATATGGCAAGCGAGTAAACTTCCTCGCCCGTGGAGCACCCAACCGCCCAGATGCGGATCACACTTCCTCTTGGCTTACTGGAGAACAGTATGGGGATCACCTTTTCTTCCAGCGCTTCAAATGCTTCGCGGTCCCTGAAAAAACTGGACAAACCCACCAGCAGATCGTGAAACAGGGCATCTACTTCGAGTGGATTTTTTTGCATGTATTTGACGTACTGCTCAATTTTCCCTATCTGCTGCACAGCCATACGGCGTTCAATCCGGCGGTGAACCGTACTTGGCTTGTAAAGTGAGAAATCATGACCTGTTTGAGTGCGCAGCAGGATGAATATTTTCATCAGGGCATTTTTAAACCTGGCGGAGGTTTTTGGATCCAGTTGAGAATCGTTTATGAGAGCTTTGCTGCAGTAATCGATCAACTGTTTTGGCATGTCTCCAGGTGCCAGAATGAAATCCACCAGGCCGGTAGCGATCGCACTGCGCGGCATACCATCGAAGCCGGTGCTTTCAGGGGTCTGCGCCATGACCATTCCAGCTTCGGCTTTTATGGCCCTGATTCCCAGCATACCATCCGAGCCTGTGCCTGAGAGAACGATCCCGATGGCGTGTTCATGCTGATCTGCTGCCAGCGAGCGAAAGAAGAAATCTATCGGAAGCCGTGGTCCACGCGGCAGAGCAGGCTCCAACAGCTGAAGACGGCCGTTGAAAAAGGCCATGTCGTGGTTGGGCGGAATGATATAGATGCAATTTGGCCGCACCAGCATTCCATCTTCCACTTCGAATACCGGCATTTGAGTGTGACGACTGATCAACTCTACTAAAAGGCTTTTGTGTGTTGGATCAAGATGCTGCACAAGCACAAAAGCCATATTTCGGTTTATGCCTTCCGGCATGCCGGAGAAGAATTCCTCAAATGCAGAAAGTCCGCCGGCTGATGCGCCTATGCCAACAACGGGGAAGGCTGATGTGTGGATCATTTCCATTCCCGCAGATCCATCAGCCTGTTCTACTGCAGCAATTAAACCATGATGATCAACTTCCCCGGGAAAGTTAATTTCCTTCATTGCATCTTGATTTTTCTCAATCATTGGTACCTCAAAAGTACAAAACAAGGCTCCATGCTGGAGCGCGTACTTGATCAATCTCCCTGCCTTCATTATACTCCTATGTCTTTAATAATTAATATATTTAAACAAATATGTTCAGACAAATAGCAGTGTAAATGGTGCGTTGGCTCACTTAAGTGGTCATAATGCAGATGAATTGATTATTTTGCACCTGGTTAAGAAAAAGATAATGAAAAAAAGCCGTGATTATTTTTCCCCGCAGGCTGTTTTAGAATCTTTTAAATTGTTGGAATTTACTGTGAAATTCAGATCATTGGTTCCGGGAAGGAACCCAATAAATACGGTAAAATTTTATAATAAACCGGTACCATTAATGATTAGTTATCAGCTGTTATCAAAAAACCAGGAGTGATTATGACCATTGAAAATATCTTTGTGATCGGTGCAGGTACGATGGGCAGCGGCATTGCACAAACAGCTGCCTGTGCCGGCTATGAAGTGACCTGCATGGATTCATATGCACCGGCGCTAGAGAAAGCGAAGACTGCCATCGACAGATCAACCGCCAAACTGCTAGAGAAGGGTCAGATAAGCGCTGAACAGCAGGCGGCTGCCAGCCGGATCCATTTTGTGAGTGATATGAGCAGTGTAGCCCGGGCCGGTCTTGTGATTGAAGCCGCCACGGAGAACCCGGAGATCAAGCTGAAAATTTTCCGCGAGATGGATGAGGCTGCCAGCCCGGGTGCCATACTGGCCAGCAATACATCTTCCATTTCGATTACCCGCATCGCAGCGGTCACCAAACGGCCGGAACAGGTGATCGGGATGCATTTTATGAACCCGGTACCGTTGATGAAGCTGGTGGAAGTGATCCGCGGCCTGGCAACCAGCCAGGAAGTGCTGGATGAGACATTGGCAGCCTGCCGAAAAATGGGCAAGGAACCCTGGGAGGCGGGTGATTTCCCGGGCTTTATATCCAACCGTATCCTGTGCCCGATGATTAATGAGGCGATTTTTGCCCTGTCTGAAGGTGTGGGAACAGCTGAGGCGATTGACCAGGTGATGAAGCTGGGCATGAATCACCCCATGGGTCCGCTGGCCCTGGCAGATCTGATCGGCCTGGATGTTGTGCTTTTTATCATGGAAGTGCTGCAGCGCGATCTGGGCGAGGATAAATACCGTCCAGCCCCTCTCCTGCGGAAGATGGTCTCCGCCGGCTGGCTGGGCAGAAAATCCGGCCGCGGGTTTTATAAGTATTAATCAGGAAAAAAAGCCAAATATTTTTCATCATTTCAAAATGAACCAGTCACCCAGGAATTACACCCAAAATAACTGACATTTTCCTCCCCCATTTTCGTTTTTTGAAAATGGGGGAGGCAGGAGGGGGTCCGCATTGCGCCAGGATGATCACGAATTACTCGAAAAAAGCCGAATGAGACGAATAGTACATATTCAAGTAACAATGTTTTGGATTCAACCGTGAGCCAGAGCAAAAGGTAAAATCAGACCCCCTCCCAGCCTCCCACTCCCAGTCAAAGATTGGGATTACTCACATAAAATCCAAAAACCGGATTTTTTGGGGGAGGAGAAATAAAAAGTAATCTCACTGATAAATCCCAGCGGGAACTGCTCCCCGAAAAGTTGAACAAAATAAAGCCCCAGCAGTCAATCATGTTTCCAGAAAATCATGATATGAATAATTAAAGC
>CAZBRI010000148.1:2223-7155 GCA_964494055.1 uncultured Anaerolinea sp. | reverse complement strand
GATAGCTTCAGGTGACTGGAGTTCAGACGTGTGCTCTTCCGATCTAGGGCAGCCATTTCATTGCGGATGGTGGCAGAGCTCATCCCGAGGTGATAACTTTTCAGAAGGCGGATCGAACCCACCGGCTGACCGGTTTCGATATAATCGCGCACTACCAGCATCAAGATCGTTTTCTGCCTGTCGGATATATTAGTCATTCACTGCCCGGGTCCTTTAGCACTCAGGGGTTTTGAGTGCCAATATAACGAAACTAATCATAACATGCGCAAAAACGAGCGTCAATAAGAATAGTGTTAGAGGTTGCTGGTGCCGGACCTTGACACGCACCCGAAACAATTTATAATCATTCTAAATAACTTCTGGATGATAAGATGAACACACTAACAAATATGACAGAAACACTTTCAAGATCGGGAATGCGCATCACGCAGCAGCGGATGGCAATCTGCAAGTACCTGTTGGAAACCAGGGAACATCCCACTGCGGCCAAAATTTACAAAGCACTGGCCCCGCAAAACCGGTCACTCTCGCTGGCGACTGTCTATAATACCCTCGACATTCTGGTGGAAAAAGGGGTGATCTCGGTTATTGGTCATCTAGGTGATGATCACAATCATTACGAAACAGATACTGAACCGCACATCAACCTCGCCTGCATCTCCTGTCACAACGTGATCGATGTAGAATCCAGCAAACTGGATGTCGTCGGAGATATACTGAATAAAGAAACCGGTTTTGAAATTCTGGGTGCCAACCTGCTTTATTACGGGGTATGCCCAAAATGCAAAGAAACCGCTGCCGCAAAAATCAATGCTGAGAAACACGCCCAGGAAATTAATTTATGACAACCTTAACCCAAACAGCCGTTCAAATCCCCATTGAAGGCGGCCGCTGCACTGACGCGCTGGCAGATACCCTGCGCGGGTACCAGGGAATCGAAAAAGTTGAATTTGATGTGGACAATGGGCAGCTAAAAGCTGTTTATGATCCGCGCATACTATCCAATGAAATGGCAGTGCGAGTCATACGTCAATCCGGACAGGTGGCAGCCACCCGGGCAGCCCAGTGCATGGCAAAGAAAGAGATGGGAGTATCAGCCTGTACCAACTGCACAGCCATGATGGGCAGCCAATTGATCGCACAGTACCAGAACGCAGCCGCCCTGCCGATCGCCAGCATGAACAGCGGTATGATCACTGCAAGCCTGAATCAGCCATCCATGATCAAAGCCGACACAGCTGAAGTCGAAACCACCTTTTTGGGGAAAGCTGAAGAACCCGCCAAAAAGAAACCTATTTCACGTGATCAAATTGAGATCCTTTTTACTATTCTAAATGCAGTCACAGGCCTGGCAGCCTGGATGGGAACTGCCCTCGGTCTGAACCCTATGGTTATTGCCAGCCTTTACACCATTTCATATGTGACAGGCGGTTACTTTGGTGTAACGGCTTCCATAGAAGCTCTGAAAGAAAAATCGATCAACGTTGACATGCTGATGCTCCTGGCAGCTATTGGTGCAGCAGTGGTTGGGGCACCGGCAGAAGGCGCAATGCTTCTTTTCCTTTTCTCGCTTTCCAACACCCTGCAAACCTTTGCCATGGATCGCAGCCGTAAAGCGATCGAAAAGCTGCTTGACCTTCGCCCCTCAGTGGCCACCGTGCGAAGAGGCTCACGCCTGACGACCTTGCCGGTGGAACAGTTGACTCTCGGCGATGTAGTCATTGTCCGCCCCGGTGAACGCTTCCCGATCGACGGCGATATCATCATTGGTGAAACTGAAGCTGATCAGGCCACCATCACAGGTGAATCAATGCCGGTGCACAAAGTGCCAGGCGACCAGGTATTTGCTTCCACGCTGAACGGTACAGGCTCGGTTGAGATCCGCGTGACACGCCTGACGAAGGACACAACCCTGGCACGCATCGTGCAGCTGGTGGAAGACGCCCAATCAAGCAAAGCATCCACACAGCGAATGCTGGATAAATTTGAAAACTATTATGCAATTGTGGTACTCGGTGCATCGGTTCTGCTGATATTTATCCCATGGCTGGTTCTGGGACATGATTTCCAAAGCACATTTTACCGGGCCATGACCTGGCTGGTTGTTGCCTCCCCCTGTGCACTGGTCATCTCAACTCCAGCCAGCATCCTCTCTGCCATCGCCAACGCTGCCAAAAATGGTGTGCTGTTCAAAGGCGGGGTACACCTTGAAAAAACTGCCGCTCTCAAAGTACTGGCTTTTGATAAAACCGGCACCCTGACCAGCGGCAAACCCACCCTGACCGAGATCTATCTTTACGGCGGACAGATGGATGAAACAAACCTTCTGACCATGGCTGCTGCCCTCGAATCCCGCTCTGAGCACCCGCTGGCACGTTCGATCGTACAGGCAGCTGCCAAACGCGGTCTGCATCTGCCGACCGCCACCGATTTCCGTGCAATCCCCGGGGAGGGTGTTGAAGGGCGCGTTAATGAAAGGCATTTCTGGATAGGGAATGAGCGTATGTTCCTGGACCGGGATGTACAGATCCCTGAAGAACTGCAAGCGAAGGCCCGAAAGATGGAAGACGACGGTCAAACTGCAATGTTCGTCTACTCAGCCCCGCAGTTCCTTGGGCTTCTGGCTGTGGCGGATACCCTGCGGGAGGATGCCGTGGAAATGATCAAAGGTCTTAAACGAGCCGGCATCGAACGGGTGGTGATGCTGACCGGCGATAACCCGCGAGTAGCTGCGCGTATTGCTGCCCTGGCAGGTGTGGACGAGTTCCATGCCGGGCTGCTGCCGCAGGATAAGGTAACTGTCTTGAAAAACCTGCAGAACAAGTATGGACCGGTGGCAATGGTGGGCGACGGTGTGAACGATGCTCCGTCCCTGGCGACCGCAGATATCGGTATTGCAATGGGCGGCGGGGGGACGGATGTGGCGATCGAGACAGCAGACGTGGTGCTGATGTCAGACGACCTGCAAAAGATCCCCTTCGCCATCGACCTGGCGCACCGGGCTGAGAAAGTAGTCTGGCAGAACCTGGTCTTTGCGCTAGCAGTCATCATCGTACTGACCGCCTCAGCCTTTGGCGCACGTCTGCCCCTGCCGCTGGGTGTACTGGGGCACGAAGGCAGCACTGTGCTGGTTGTGCTGAACGGACTGCGGCTGCTGAGGAATGTAAAGCTATAGAATTGTTTATTAATAGGCTTTTTGGCCGTTCAGCCTGGCTGAACGGCTGTTTTATTTAACACTGATATATTGCAGACAAATCATCATTCTCGCAAAAAAAAATTTGGTTAATGACCCTATTTGACAAGTTCTCACTTAAAACTTTCACATATTCATGTTGAATATAAAAGTTTCCAAACTAAAGTGCCTGTCATTAAAACGATATTTCAACCACTTCGCTTTGGAGACCAACTTGTATCTCGAAGTTATTCGTGTGAGGAATGATAAATAGGCAGTTCATACGGCTGCTTAGTAAATGAACTGTGTCTTTGCCCAGTTTCGTGGCTGTTGGAAAAAAATTATCTATTAACTTTAAAATTGAGTAAAAATAATTGACGATCTTTCTTTTTCAGCGAAAGGTAAGGTTAATGCTATACTTTATTTGATTATATTGGAGAATTAAAATGTCACTAATTCTTGAAATCCCGGATACGATAAGCGTTGCGTTACGGATACCGAAAAGGAACCAAAAGCGTCAACTCAAAATGGAATTGGCGCTTAGTTTATATGCTCAAAGCATGCTTGGTTTTGGGAAAGCCTGTGAATTGGCGGAACTTAGCCAGGGAGATTTCGGCAGGTTATTGGGACAGCGTGGTATTCCTCGCCAATATGATGATCAAGACCTGATGGATGACCTGGAATATGCCCGCGGTCAGTGATACATCCCCGTTAATTGGCCTAGCTGCGATTTCCCGTCTTGAGCTTCTCCGGGACCAATTTGGCTCAGTATTCATTCCACAGGCTGTATATGCTGAATTAAAAATTGAGAGCGGGTTTCCTGGAACGAACATGCTGGAGCAGGCTTTTACTGATGGTTGGGTGGAAGTAAAGCAGGTCCAAAACTTGCCATTAATTAATGCCCTTCGCGGTGAGTTACACCTGGGTGAGGCTGAGGCTCTGGCATTGGCCATAGAACTTGAAGTTGAAATGATCGTAATGGATGAACGTGATGGACGAAGCCGCGCCAGGATGATGGGTTTAAAAACCGTCGGGGTTTTAGGTATTTTATTGCGGGCAAAAAAACAAGGAAAAATCAAATCATTTGCTCAAGAAATGAATAACCTCCGCAGGGAGATTGGTTTTTTCATTTCAGATGAGCTCTATCAGGAACTCATGATACAAGCTGGCGAAAATAGTCCTGTTTAAATAATACGTTTCACGCTTAAAAAATGCTTACTTCTATGGAAAGACCAGGGACAGTTTTTTTTTGGTATCTCCAGACTTCGTGCCCATGCGGCTGGTTATGCCTAACAGGCTGAAACAGCTGATGCGTGTAAAGATCTCCTACACAAAAACAATAATCCATAAGTTAGATGATTTGAAGTCAGGAAGCTTGAGAAATTGCGAGTTACCTGTCTCTTATTAATTTACACAAATCTGACTCGCCTTCATTCAAAAGCATACACCGCTGAGCACGCAAAATACGCTGAGTTTAAAAACAGCTTAGTCATTGATAATGAAGTAGCTTATCTTAATCAAATCAAACAAAGACCGTGAAGTTCATATAGAGCATAGATTTTTCGCTGGCAGTTGTTAAAAGCTATTATCATAACTTGAATAGCTGCTGCCGGCTGATGATAAAATTCAAAACGGTAGTTATATATTTTTACAATTACAAATGCTGGGTGGATTTTTCCCAGGATTGGCATACTACAGGAGCATTATGAAATCACGGCGAGCACTTTTATATGTCCCCGGGGACGATTGGAATAAGATCA
>CAZBRI010000148.1:0-2123 GCA_964494055.1 uncultured Anaerolinea sp. | reverse complement strand
ATGAAATCACGGCGAGCACTTTTATATGTCCCCGGGGACGATTGGAATAAGATCAACAAAGCGTTGACCCTGCATGTCGATTCGATCTGCATGGATATGGAAGACGGGACGGCGGTCAACCGCAAAGCCGAAGCCCGCGAGACCATCACAAAAGCACTGCAGGAACTGCACTTTGGCAAGGCTGAAAAACTGGCGCGCATCAACTCTGTCGGAAGCGGGTTCGAAAAAGATGATATTGAAATGGTGCTGCCGGCTCACCCGGATGGGATCGTCATCCCCAAGATCGAATCGCTGGAACAGGTGCAGTGGGCCAGTGAGATCATCGAAACAGTGGAGCTGGCCAACGGCTGGGATCTCAATTCCATCCGCTTGCTGGTAGGTGTGGAAACTGCAAAAGGGATCATCAACCTGAAAGAGATCGCCTCACACCCGCGGCTGGATGGATTGATCTTTGGAGCAGAGGATTTCGCAGCCAACATCGGGGCAGCGCGTTCGAAAGCCGCCTGGGAAGTAATGTACGCCCGCAGTGCGGTTGTGACCCATGCCGCAGCCTACGACCTGCAGTCGATCGACATGGTTTTCGTCGATTTCCGTGACAGCCTCAACTTGAAGATCGAATCCGCCCAGGGTGCAGCCATGGGTTTTACCGGCAAACAGATCATTCATCCCAACCAGGTACACCCGGTGCAGGAAGCCTTTACCCCATCAACAGATGCTGTGGATTATGCACTTCGGGTTGTGGAGACTTTTGCAGCACACCAGGAACAGGGGACCGGCGCATATGAGCTGGATGGTAAAATGATCGACATGCCCATCCTTAAAAACGCACAAAAAGTGCTGGATCGGGCAAAAGCAGGCGGCAAGCTGCCGGCTGTCAATCCGGCAGTGGAACGAGGAAATTCTTGATTTCGATATTTTACGGTTTATGCTCGGCCCTGACCTGGGGCGGCGGTGATTTTTTCGGCGGGATGGCAAGCCGGAAGACGGGTGCCTACCGTGCGGTTTTTTACAGCGAGATCATCGGGCTTGCAATGCTGCTCGGTGCTATCCTTATTTTCCGTGAAAGCCTGCCGCCCTGGCAAAAATTAGCCCTGGCCGGTGCGGCCGGTTCGATTGGCACCATCGGCCTGCTGACCCTTTACCACGCCATGACAAAAGGGCAGATGAGCATTGCTGCACCGGTCAGCGCGCTGCTGGCAGCTGCCCTTCCGGTGCTGGTGGGCAGCCTGACAGATGGAATTCCCTCTTCTTCAAAATTAGCCGGTTTTGCGCTGGCTCTGCTGGCTGTATGGCTGGTCGCGCAGGAACACAGTGAAAAAACGCAATTGATGCGGCTTTCTGACTTGAAGCTGCCTTTGCTGGCTGGTATTGGTTTTGGGTCGTATTTTGTGATCATGCACCAGGCCAGTACCACAGCTGTGATCTGGCCGATGATAGCCTCCCGTTCATCGGGAACATTGTCGCTGGTCATTTTTCTGCTGGTGATGAAACAGGATTGGCGGGTTGCGGCTGTAAAAGCCTGGCCGCTGATGGCTCTGAACGGCATCCTGGATGTGGCCGGCAATATGTTCTACATCCTGGCCGGGCAGACCGGGCGGATGGATGTCTCAGCGGTGATCAGCTCGCTTTTCCCGGGTGCGACAGTGTTGATGGCGTGGATCATCCTCAAAGAAAAAATAAACCGCGTTCAGTGGCTGGGTATCCTGACCGCGCTGGCTGCGATTGTTTTGCTGACGGTTTAAGGTGTAATTTTCATCAGCCGGAAGAGTTAGCCGGATAAATAATTGTTTGAAAATAGTGGGTGATTCGTTTGATCAATTATTCGATTTTTTAAAATTGAGCCAACAGCTGATTTTAAATAACTAAATAAGAATACCCTCCCTTACGTACAAATAACTGAAAAATAACCAATGCCTGACTAAGCGTTTCATAACCTGACAAGAGCGGGCAGGTAAAAACCTCAAATTTTCGTCCACACCGCTCATCTCGACCAGATTCTTTTAATACAACGGCAGGCCGCATCTTCGATCTGGATAAATCCGAAAAAGGGAAGGGAACCAGAACTACTTGCCGGGCTGCAAGTATGCCCATGCATTGTCCTCCTCAGGACGATTCCAATCTTC
>CAZBRI010000147.1:0-7213 GCA_964494055.1 uncultured Anaerolinea sp. | reverse complement strand
CGAGATCTACACGGCTCCGAACACTCTTTCCCTACACGACGCTCTTCCGATCTCATTTTCCACACGCGTCTGTACCCGGCCGCTGATCTCATTAGCCATGGCGGCAGCTCTTTCAGCCTGCCGAGCAGCTTCTTCCACTTCCCGTGAGATCCGTTCGTGCAGGTCAGACGGCAGACCTGGAAACACGCCGGGAGCATAAGGGGCTTCTCTGCCCAAAGGATCAAAATCGGCCAGGTTTTCCCATTCTTCTTCCCGGCTGGTCACGATCACTTCATCACCTGCCTGAAGAAAAACACTTGCCCCGCCAGAACCGGCCTTTACTTTGCGCATCATACCGATTTCCCCGGGCTCCACACCCGGCAGATCCACCCGGATGGACTCATCATCGCATCCCTGGAGACTGAGATCCACATTGGCATCCACTGGCAGCCGGAGAAGGATATCACTGCCGGCATTCACGCTCACGGATTTATTCTGCGCCGGGCAAAGGTAAAGCGCAGCATCCGAGCCAACCTCAGCCGTCACATTCTGATCGCAATCCCTCAGATACAAATCTGCCCCGACACTGATTTTGACATTTCCGAATATATGATGCAATGAGGCATCACCGCCCACCGAAACGGCAGTCAGATCACCATAGCAGTCACGGACTGAAAGGTCACCGCCGATATTTTTCAGATCAGCTTTCATCACATCCCGTATTTGCAGATCACCGCCGACATCATAGATCTCAATGGAACTGCCTGGCAGGGCTCTCAACTCAGCATCACCACCGACCGAATGAATTTTCAACCCTGTATCGCGGTGCATATAAACGATCAAGTCGCCGTCACAAACGGCTTGAATATTCTGACCGGCCATGCTCAATTGCAGATCATCATCATCTGATTTTGCAACAATCTCATTCCGATCCCAGCCGATTACCTGCAGATCCCCATCGACAGAATTGATTTGCAGTTGAGCACCAGTACTTGTTGGTAAAACGCTCTGCTTCATGCTTCTTCTCCTCTCAATATCTTCATGGCAGAATCTGCGGACAATTTTCCGGCATCCAGGTCTTCCAATACCTGGCGGCGGCGGTCTTCGGATATATCCTGGATCTCATCCTTTCCGGGCTCATATCCCAGGGCGCGGATGACATCGTGCAGCCTGTTTCGCAGGGTTGGATAAGAAAGCCCTAGTTCGATCTCCACCCTGTTCAGCTTGCCTTCACAGCGGATGAAAGTCATCACAAAATCCAACTGTTCGCGCGTCAGGTGCGCAAAAGGGCCGCCTTGAAAACGGCCTTCCAGGGCGGTATCACAGGCTTCACAATGAAGGCGGGTGATGGTCAGTTCATTCTGACACACAGGACAACGGTTGAGTGCATTATTCATAAAGACTCCTGTAACAGGGTAAAATTATCCTGTTGGTAACACTGATTCAAAATCTAAAATATTCTTGTATCATCAACCTCATTATACGAAATAAATCAATAATGTCAAGATTGTTTTTAATAATATTTATTTACCTTTCAATATTATTAGGATTTATTAATATTATAAGCAATAATATTAATTTTATGAATTTTACCGGTATTGTTTCAGCGAGGACAGCCGCACATTTTCTTGGCAAGAATTAATTCACGACTGCTGTAATGGTTACCAGTACTCAAGTAGTTTCCAATATTTGATATTTATTCTTTTTTAATTATTTTTATCCGCCCAGGAGCACAGCCATAGACACACTTATTCGTACGATCACATTTATTTTTGGCCTCGCCGTTGTGACCGCCACTTTTTTTTCGGCGATTTCCACCTTTGTACTGCCGCGTGCTGCGCGCAGCCGATTAAATCACCTTGTTTTTGATGTGATGAGAAAGGTTTTCGAAATACCGCTGTTTTTTACATCCACGTTTGAACAGCGCGATGCAATCATGGCATATTATGCACCGGTCGGCTTGATGATGCTGGTTCCGGTCTGGTACATTTTGATCGCCATTGGTTATACAGCCATGTACTGGTCGCTGGGTGTACCCGGCTGGCTGATGGATTTCCGTCTGAGCGGTTCTTCTCTCCTGACCCTTGGGTTGGATGCTTCAGATAACCTTTTTGTGAATATCCTGATTTTTTCTGAAGCAACATTAGGCCTGGTCCTGGTTGCGCTGCTGATAGCCTATTTACCCACCATGTATTCAGCTTTTTCACGCCGGGAGCAGGCTGTCAACCTGTTGGAAATCCGGGCCGGCAGCCCTCCCTCCGCAGTTGAAATGATCCTGCGCTTCAACCGTATTCACGGGCTCGAACAATTGAACAACTACTGGTCACTCTGGGAAAACTGGTTTGCAGAAATTGAAGAAAGCCACACAGTCCTGCCGGCACTCGTATTCTTCCGTTCCCCACGGCCGCAAAATTCGTGGGTGGTGGCTGCCGGTACGGTGCTTGATGCAGCTGCGCTGACGATTTCAGCAGTCGATATTCCGCGTTCTGCCTCCGCCCAGCTGAGTATCCGGGCCGGTTTTATCGCCCTATCCCGGATAACGGATTATTTTAACGTCCCCAATCCCGTCAACCCCCATTATCCTGAGGTGGATATATCTGTCACCAGGGACGAATTTAATACTGCACTCAACCGCCTGGCTGAAAATGGCGTACCCCTGAGACAGGACCGGGACCAGGCGTGGACCGATTTCGCAGGCTGGCGGGTAAATTATGATGCAGCACTGCTGGCTTTATGCAGGTTGACCATGGCCCCTGACGCACCCTGGACCAGTGACCGGCCGGGTTTATCGAAAAAACGCTGAGGCCTTATTGGCTTTCATCTGCCCCAAGATCAATTTCGGAGCCTGTCACCCGGGGTTCGCCATCGATATCCAGGCTGCCTGATTGAGCCAGCGTCAGCCCGGCATTGATAACAGCCGAGTTGAGCTGCAAGTGAAGGTCTCCTGTATCAGCATTCACAAATAGCGGATCGATCTGATTGATGCCGTTCATATCATTGCCGCTGCCAGACTGGTAAGCCGCGAAAGTAGTGTAAGTTGAATTCATCCATTGCCATGTGCCGCCGTCACCCAGGCTGTTGAAATACAGGTTATTGTTCACAATATTGCCGGTCATAACCTTACTCCAGCTCAGAATATACGGGGAGCCGTTCTTCGCGTAAAAAATATTATTCCTGATCACATTATTGTTGATATTGTATTGAACGAATAACTCGCTGCCCCAGGCATCCGGCAGTGAAGCATTTTTATATAACGTGTTATTAATGATGTAACAATTTTCAGTAGATCCCCGCGAACTATCATACCCTCCGATCGAGATGCCGGCTTCCTGGTTATTATAAATAAAATTATTCCGGACGGTCACATTGCTGGTGGCTTTTCCCGCATGTTCACTGGCAAGCTCAATGCCAATATTTGCTGCATGCACCCTGTTTTGTTCAATCACGATCTGACGCCCACCGTCCACGTAAATCCCATCCGCACTGCGATCGGTTCCGTATGCCGGATTGCCAAAAGAGTCGATGTTATAAACATGGTTCCCGCGGATCGCTCCGTTGCGTGCCTGGTCATTGGAAGGAGCAGTCCCTTCAAAACCAATGGCATCAATCGCAATATTATTAATATCATGCACAATATTATTATTAACCTGCCAGCCATCCACGTTTCCATTCAGAACCAGGGCTTCCGATGATCCAAGTTTCAGGTTATACAGTTCATTCCCCTCAATCACAATATTCATAACTGCCTGTATACCGGAAGTGCCGTGCACAGCGATCCCATGCGCATCCGTACCGCTTGAATATGTGCCGTTATGTTCAATATGATGAATTTTATTGTCACGCAGCTCAATATCATGTGATGTACCCGTGATTCGAATGCCGATCGGAACGATGTTTTTAATTGAAGTCTTATAATTCCTGATCTCGAATCCGCGGAAAACAATAAAGGACCTGTCTTTGATGTAAACCATACCATTATCTGAAGCAGGTACAGCAATGCCTGTCCCGTCCAAAACCGGATACTCGCCCGGGTAATTCTGAAATGTAATATATGCACCTGAAATTCCTGAAACATTCACCGTAACTCGCTCGGAGTATACTCCCCCGCGCACACAAACCACATCACCTGCCGCCGCACTGGAAGCCGCTTTCTGGATCGTTTTCCAGGTGGTATCTATGGTCAAACCATCATTTCCATCATTCCCGGATGGTGAAACAAAATGTGTGCAGTCACCTGCCGGTAAGGCCGTCGGTGCAGTCGTCGGGGTTGGAGATGGGGCAGGTGGAACAGCGTATGAAATCGAAATTGTTTCATAATCTAGATAGGCGTTATCTGTTGCATTACTGGATTGGAGCCTGACTCGAATTTCACCTGATGGACTGATGAACCTTGAGAATTTTCCGGTCACTCTAAAACTGAAAAGTTTCCAGGCGCTCCAGCTGCCGCCGTTGTTGGTTCCAATTTTTGACCAGGATTTAGCTGCCCAATTATAAATAGACCAGGACCATTTTTGTCTGGAAGATTTTTGCCCGAGAAAATTTGCCTGAACTCTGATCGCTGAAATCATGCTTATGTTGACATCCCCCGGGACCAGGTAAGAACGATAACCGTCATATTTATTATTACCTGGAGTTTGGAACTCTACATAAGTTTCCGGAGTAATCATGGACCCTGAATTATCCAGCAAAGCCAGGTTAGCAGCTGACTGTGCGCCATCAGTTCCATTAACTGTAAAATAAGAGGTTGGATAAAGGCTGCTGGTCAATGTTGCAGCTGAAACAAGGGAAGGTATGGTAAAGCTGCTACCTAAGAAAAATATAACGATAATAATCGAAAGAAAAATCCTCAGTTTCATGATTTCCCGGCTCCAATAAAATATTTCCGGTAACAATAAAATGATAATTGAAAATCTCGAGGCCTGTGTTATCTTAATTTTATTGTATAAGCTGAAATTTGAAGGTTGCAATCACCTATCAATCTTCTACATGCAAAAATTGTCTCAATACAAAAACCAGAAAATATATGCTGCAGGATATTTATTAAGTACTTGACATAGAACAGACATTCGAGTATTATTTAGTTATATAGAACGAATGAGCGGTTTTTTTACAAAGGAGAAAAACGATGATGGTGAGAAAATCCAAAGGGTTAAGCGAAAGACACAAGAAAATTCTTGCACTTCTGCATGAATATTCGATCAATGAGGGCTATCCTCCATCCATCCGTGAGATTGGGGAGAGAACATCGATTACTTCAACCTCCGTAGTCAATTATTATCTTGAACAGCTTGAACGCTGGGGATATATCGAACGAGACCGCAAAATATCCCGTGGATTGAGAGTCATTCCGGAGAAAATGGCTGAGCTTGGAAATTCGATCCAATCTACAGCGAATACGATCAGCGATTTTATGCGTGTACCTGTAATTGGCCGAATCGGAGCATCCCTGCCCATGCCTGTACCAGCCTCAGACTTTGCATATTTTGATGCAGAGAGCGGGATTGACATTGCCAGATCCATGCTGCCTGCAAAAAAAGTGGATGGCTTGTTTGCCCTTGAAGTGCAGGGCGAATCAATGATCGATGCCATGGTAAATGATGGTGATATTGTCGTGATGAATAAAGTTGAGAACAACTCAGAAGCCCGCAATGGCGACATGGTTGCAGTTTGGCTGCCAGAACGGGATGAAACCACCCTGAAATATTTTTTCAAAGAAAAAGACGGTTATCGTCTGCAGCCTGCCAATCCGACCATGGAACCGATCATGATCAAAAGCAGCGAGCGATTAGAGATAAAAGGAAAAGTTGTGATGGTCATTCGCAAAGTCGGCGGGGTTCCCCTTTAATCCTGCCTGCGTTTGGTTTCTGCTCCCTTAGGCGGAAATTTCACAACTTAATTGAAAAAGGACGCTCCAATTGGAGCGTCCTTTTGATTTAACAAAAACTATGCAATTTCGACGACAGCGCCGGCTTCTTCAAGCTTCTTCTTGGCATCGTTAGCAGCTTCCTTGCCTACGCCAGTCAGAACCTTGCCACCAGCGGTTTCAGCCATGGTCTTGGCTTCGCCAAGGCCCAGGCTGGTGAGCTGCCGGATGACCTTAATGGTCTCGATCTTCTTGGGGCCGGCATCTTTGATGACGACATCAAATTCTGTCTTTTCTTCGACAGCTTCAGCTACAGCGGCGGGGCCGGCAGCAGCGGCGACAGCGACGGGAGCGGCAGCGGAAACGCCCCATTTGGCTTCGAGAGCCTTGACAAGTTCAGCAGCTTCCAAAACGGAAAGTGCACTGAGTTCTTCTACGATCTTTTCGAGATTTGCAGCCATTGCGTAATTACTCCTTTGATAAGGGAAAAATTTGAATTAGATTGTTATTAATACGCGGCGTAATAATTACGCAGCAGCCTGTGCTTTTTCGGAATTAGCCCGGAGAACATAAGCCAGGGACCGAGCGGGTTCTGCAAGTGTGCGAACGAGCTTGGATGCCGGGGCTTGGAGTACTCCAAGAAGCTGGGCACGGACGACGGGCAGCGGGGGCAGTTCAGCAAGCGCTTTAACCTGGCTGGCACTGAGTGCCTGTTTACCCAGGAAACCGCCTTTCAACTTGATCGCTTCCATCTTGACGGTTGCATCTGTCAATGCCTTGGTAGTTGCAGCAGCATCTTTGAATGCAAAAGCGATTGCTGTGCTTTTTACCAGGTAACCTTCCGGGACTGAAATACCATTTGCTTCCATGATCTTGCGGGCAAATGTATTCTTAACCACGTGAAACTCACCGCCAGTATCGCGCAATTTTGCACGAATGGCATCAAGATCGGCCATTTTGATACCTGTATATTCTACAAGTACTACAGCCTGGCTGCTTTCAACCCATTTTTGATACTGGGCAAGCACCTGTTCTTTCTTCTGTCGTGATAGAGCCAAAGTTTTTTCCTCCTTTCTTAAAAAGTCTTTGCCTGACAATTGCCAGGCAAAGACTTTTACCTCACGAATGAGGAGGGAGATTTCTCTCAGTCTTCACCTGGGCAGGGAATTAAGTCCCGTAAAGGACACCTACCGTCTTTGGCGAAGTCAATTGTCAGTAGAGCTTTTCGAGTAGTTTTCTACTCGTCAGCTTGCATCTGTTGGGCCGCATTGGGTTCAACTTTGATCCCAGGTCCCATGCTGGCGGCGAGTGTGATGCGGCGAAGATAGCTACCCTTGGCGCCGGACGCACGAGCCTTCTTGTCGGCTTCAC
>CAZBRI010000146.1:0-7224 GCA_964494055.1 uncultured Anaerolinea sp. | reverse complement strand
GTTGCCAGGACAAATTACCTCGTGACCCTTGGTATTACCCCTACTTTTCCATCCACTGCATTCGGTTATATTCAACAGGGACTGCCTGTTGAAGGAAATTTTAAATATCCCACTTACCAGGTTCTTCGCTTCAAAGAAAAACCTGATGACAGTTCAGCTCAACAAATGCTGCGTATGGGAGGACACTCCTGGAACAGCGGCATGTTTATATGGAAGACCGAACAAATCCTTGCCGAATTCCATAATCAGATGCCTGGTCTCGCATCCGTACTGGACGATATCACTAATGAGCTCGATACCCCAAATGCAAAGTCAAAAATCGAATCTGTCTGGATGGATTTACAAAATGAGACAATTGATTATGGGGTGATGGAAAAGGCTGAAAAGGTCGCGGTTCTACCGGCAGGCGGCCTGGGCTGGAGTGATGTAGGTTCATGGGATTCTCTATTTGAAGTATTACTACCAGATATGAATGGTAATATCGGTGTGAACGGGCAGCATCTTGCCCTGGATACTCATAACACTTTAATTTACGGTGTACACGGCAGCGAACGATTGGTTGTTACAATCGGCGTTGATAATCTGGTTGTTGTAGACACTGGTGATGTATTTTTAGTTTGTAAATCTGACCAATCTCAAAAAGTCAAAGATGTTGTCGGTCACCTCAAGAAACATCATCAAGATCGTTATTTATAAGTTTTTGCTCGAAACACCAGGCATTAATCTGCTGAAGGTGTGAAGGCAAAACGGAGGATTGATGGAAGCTTATTGTATGAAATGTAAGGCAAAACGAGAAATGCTGGAGGCTCAGGCAACCTTCAACAAATCTGGCGCAGCAGTAACGCGCGGCGTTTGCCCGGTTTGTTCGACAACCCTTTATCGTACCGGACGAACTGAAGCTCATACTGGTTTGACCGCTCCGGAACCAGTTAAATCTGACCAAAAAAAGGCAGATTTAAAAAGATCGGGGAAGCTGGTTATTGTAGAATCACCGGCTAAAGCTAAAACAGTTGCCCGTTTTTTGGGAAAAGGATATACCGTAAAAGCATCAGTTGGTCATATCCGTGACCTGCTCAGATCACAATTATCGGTCGATGTCGAAAATGGATTTTTACCGAAATACCGTGTCCCGAATGAAAAAAAACCGGTTGTAAAAGAATTAAAACAGCTGGCGAAAACACATGCTGAAATCTACCTGGCAACCGACCCTGACCGTGAAGGTGAAGCCATCTCCTGGCATTTATCTGAAGCGTTGGAAATTGAACCAGATCGCGCAAACAGGGTCACGTTTCATGAAATTACCGCCCCGGCGATTGCGGAAGCATTCAGTCATTCACGCCGCATAGATATGGACCTGGTGAATGCACAGCAGGCACGAAGGGTCCTGGACCGGTTGGTGGGTTATTCGATCAGTCCCATCCTTTGGGAAAAAGTTCGCAGCCGGTTGTCCGCCGGCCGTGTTCAGTCTGTTGCATTAAGACTGATCGTTGACCGTGAAAAGGAGATCAACGAATTTAATTCACAGGAATACTGGACAATCGCCGGCGAATTCAAACCGGTTGGTTCGAAACCTAAATCAGCTTACATAGCTAAGTTGGTTCGTATTGATGGAAATGAATTTGAGCTTCATTCAAAAGAAGAAGTTCACCCGCAATTGATTGATCTTGAAAAAGCTCAATTTACGGTGACAAAAGTAAAAAGGGGTGAGAGGAAACGCAAACCTGCTTCTCCCTTTATTACATCCACCTTGCAGCAGGAAGCCTCACGCAGATTAGGATTTACCGCCAAGAGAACAATGGGTCTGGCACAGAAATTGTACGAAGGTATTGAGGTTGGAGACGGCGGTTCTACCGGTCTGATCACTTACATGCGTACTGATTCAACCAACATTTCGGACCTGGCAAAAGAGGAAGCGCGAACGTTTGTAATTGACCGGTATGGCAAAGAATATTTACCGGCACAGGCACCGGAGTATAAGACGAGGGCAGTTGGGGCGCAGGAAGCACATGAAGCGATCCGGCCTACTTCCGTGATGCGTGTTCCGGACCAGGTAAAACCATTTCTCGATCCGGCTATGTTTAAGCTCTACCAGCTCATCTGGCAGCGTTTTGTCGCATCCCAAATGGAATCTGCCGTTTATGATACCCTTTCCGTTGAAGTGACAGGAATTACACAGCATGAATACCTGTTCAGGGCATCCGGATCAGCAGTCAAATTTCCTGGTTTCCTTGTTGTGTATGAAGAAACCAGGGATGAAGATGCCAAACCAGTTGAAGGGGAAGGCGACGAGAATATCAGGATCCCGGCAGAAATTGCTGAGGATCAGAAGCAGGAACTGATCAGATTGATCCCAGAGCAGCATTTTACACAACCGCCCCCCAGGTTTACCGAAGCCTCTCTGGTGCAGGCACTGGAATCTCACGGTATTGGCCGGCCTTCTACATATGCACCGATCATGTCAACGATCCAAGAACGCGGTTATGTGGTTCGTGTAGATAAACGGCTTGAACCCACAGAAACCGGCATCCTAGTCAACGATATGATGGTAAATTACTTCTCTGAGATCGTCGATCTTGGCTTTACTGCTGCCATGGAAAGCGACCTGGATAAGGTGGCTGAGGGGCATGCAGACTGGGTGCAGGTTATTTCCGATTTTTACCAGCCATTTGAGCTAAAAGTTCAGAATGCCCAATCGGATATGCCGGTTTCAAAATCCGGTCCTGAACCTATCGGCCGTCCTTGTCCAAAATGCGGCAAGGAACTTGTCATCAGGTTTGGCCGTTATGGTAAGTTTATTTCCTGTTCCAGCTTTCCGGAATGCCGTCATACTGAACCCTGGCTTGAAAAGATCGGGGTTGAATGTCCTCGTGATCACGGTGACATTGTTGAACGCAAAACCAAAAAAGGACGTATGTTCTTCGGGTGTTCAAATTACCCGACCTGTGATTTCACAACATGGAAAAGACCGATTTCTCAGCCTTGCCCAAATTGCGGCGGGGTGTTAGTGATAGCCAATAAGAAAGAATCGACCTGTATGAACTGCCAGGCAACATTTCAATTAGAAAAAATTGCTCCAGAAATGGTTGAATAATTTGTTGGCAAGAAGCTATCATATGAAAAATTCTTGTATAATAGATAAAACGTTCGTTCTGTTATAGGAGCGCAAGATGAATCTCTCTGAGTTATTCAAAAAGCCGCTGGTTCTTGCCGGTATCGGGTTAATCCTGGGGCTGATCATTGGCCTGGTGATTGGCTGGGGCATCATGCCCGTTTCGTGGGTGGATGCGCCTGTCAATTTATTACGGCAGGATTTACAGGAAGACTATCTACGTATGTCCATTGACTCTTTCAGGGTAAATAATGATGAAGCCCTGGCACTAAAGCGTTATGAAGATCTTGGAGATAATGCGCCGGCCTTATTAGCCGCCATTAATGCCAAGCCGGGAAAAATTGACCAAAATTTCATCATTCTCTATGGTCAGATGATCTCGAGAAATAAAACAGTATTGCCAGAAAGCGGACAGCCCGCCGAGACTGCTCCATCCAATCTTGGTGTGAGTGCAGCGGTGATAATTGGAGCACTGGTTGCCATTGGCGGTGTTGTGGGAGCTGCATTTTTTGTCGTTAGAAAATCCGCGCAGCAGGGTGTGCGAAGCACTTCTCCAAAACAGGTTCAGGAATTTGATGACCTCCCTGATGAAGAAAACTTTATTGCACAGTCAGACGCCCCGCCTGTAGCGCACTATGTGACTACCTACGTGCTTGGTGATGATCTTTTTGACGATTCATTCAGCATTGATTCACCTTCAGGTGAATTTTTGGGTGAGTGCGGCGTTGGAATTTCTGAAACCATTGGTGTGGGTGATCCCAAAAAAGTGACAGCTTTCGAAGTCTGGATGTTTGATAAAAACGATATTCAAACTGTTACAAAAGTGCTGATGAGTCCATACTCATTTAATGACAATAGTTATCGATCCAAATTGGAAGCAAAAGGTGAGCTGGTAAACATTGACAGCCAAAAACAGATCGTAATGGAAACTCAAACGCTGCACATGGTTGCAACTGTATCCGACATGCAATACGGTCAGGGCGCTCAGCCTAACGGCAGCTTTTTCGATAAAGTAACCATTGAGCTGGCTATCTGGTCAAAAGTATAATCATTTTCTAGATCGAAATTAAAAAAGCGAGTACCTTAATAAGGCGCTTGCTTTTTTTTATTCTGATTTTTTTTCTGTTAACCAAAAATCACAAGAGTCTGTTTATAATTGTAAACATGCCAGTAATCAACAATATTACCCGTCTTTTGGATTCAAAAAAAATTAAATACAAATCGTTTGAGACACCAGCAGAAAAACTTGGAGCTTTGGAGACCGCAAGGTTGATCAATACTTCACCGGAATATGTTTATAAATCGATCGTGATTGTCAGGCAAAAACCCGGGAAGCATATACTGGCTGTGATTTCAGGAACATCGCAGGTCGATTTGAAGCTTGTCGCCAACGAAGTTAATGAAAAAAAAGTACTACTTCCAACTGAAAAAGAGGCGGAAAGGATAACCGGCTTACTGGCAGGTGGAATTTCTCCCCTTGCGTTGATTAATAAGGGCTTTCAAATTATCATCGACGAATCCGCAAAAAATTTACCAGAGATGCACGTTTCCGGCGGTCAAAGAGGCTTAAATATCTCACTTTCCCCATTGGATCTCCAGAAGATCACGAATGCGAAATTTGCAAAGGTTTCCACACCTTTAGATTCAAAAATTGATTAAATTTATTAATTTCGCTGTGATCAGGACTTACCTGTAAATTCTGAATCAACAAATAGGTGCGGGGCTTCAACATAAATTCCTTTGCCAACAACTGCGATTTCCCCATCAGGCAGAATCATTTTGCTGGTGGTTAAAATTTTCCTGGGGTGTACAACCGATATCTCGGCTTTGATGATTATTTTTTGATCCAGGGGTATAGGTTTACGGTAATTGATTTCAAGGTTGACAGCTGCAGCATGATGACCGGCAACCCACACTGCCGCACCCATGGCTTCGTCCAGAACGGCCGCTGATGCCCCGCCATGAACATGCCCTGGAGGACCCTGTTGTGATAAATTGAATATCATTTCAGCGTAAATTGTGCCATCCCCGCTTTTGTAAAGAACTAACCCTGTGCTGTGCGGATTTTCAGTCCCGCAGACAAAACATGAACCATGCCCGCTTATTTTTTCCATCTGCTTTGAACTCTTTTCATAAAGATATATTATTGGATTTTTACGAATAATTTTTATTGATTAAAAAAGGTTTAAATTCAATCAGGATTATTTCTTTTAGAGTGTGATCATTTTTTCTAGTGAGCTAAAGTCTTGTTCTACGAAGAATTTGCGAAATGCTTTGGTTTCCTGAAGGATTTTTTCTAATATTGGCAGTGAAGTGTCCTGGTAAAAAGATGTATTTATGACAGGTGCAGAGATCGTGTAATCATCATTATTTTGGCTGACGATGGATATTACACCAGTATTACTCAAATAAGTTAATCCAATCCTGACAGCACTTTCTTTTTGACCAGTTGCTGAAGCCAATTGAGATATGGTCACATTACCATTTTTGTGGATGAGTGCAAATTTCAAGAGGCCGGCTAATCTTTCCAAAAAAGGCTTCAATTCCTCTGAGCCTGGAGATCTGCTGAAAATGAAGATTTCGCCGGGCTTGACAGTTTCGATCGCAGCCCTCAAGTCCTGCATGGATGCAGGTAGGCTCCAAACAAAAAGCTGGTCTGCCTGAACTAGATTATATCTGTCAACACCATTAACATTTTTCTTCTCGATCCCTTCAGCCCAAGTGATTGAATGATGATTATTGATCAACTCAGATAGAATTATTTCAGGGGTTTCACAATTTCTGAGATCGCGGATGATTATTTTTGCTGTTTTCACTTCGATCATTTCGCTGCGATTTGTTCGATGATCAATATATTCAAGTTGAATCTGGGCAGTACCTTTCCAATCACTTGCTCGTAAGGTATAGGCTAAATCGAATTTTCCTGATGGTATTTCTTCATTTCCGCCGTCCCACCACATCAATTGCCTGATTGTTCCATTATCGTCAGAAACAGTCAGTTTCAGATGCTCACCATTTTTCCCAATTTTAGAAGCGTTTTGAAGGGTAAGGTCCTTACTTCCAAAAGTTAATTTTTGATTACCCGGACCGAATGGTGCTAAAAATTCAATTTGTTCACATAATTCCTGCGCAGAATCTTCAAGACTGATCCAGTGATCTATCTCAATTGTTCCTTCTTCTTTGGCAGAATCACCAAGCATCGTTTCAATAGTCCGCCCAATTTTTTTCCTGAATTCCGGTAATTTATCAGCAGCAAGCGACAAACCGGCTGCCATCGGGTGACCGCCAAAACCCAGCAGCATTTTTTGCTGGGCAGCGATCGCCTCTGTGATATTTACACCCTCAATTGACCTGGCTGAACCTTTGGCGATACTCCCGTCATTTGTTGTGAAGAGAATGACAGGTTTATGATATTTTTCTGCGATTTTACTGGCGACAATTCCGATCACGCCGCCAGGCCACTTGGGATGAGAGAGAATGATCAGCGGCTGTTCTGCTAATTTTTTGTCTGCGGAAAGCTGGGCTTCGGCTGCCTTGTAAACCTGGTCGCATTTTAATTTCCGGTCAACATTGAGCGCTTCAAGCTGTGTGGCAATCACTCTTGTTTTTACCGGGTCAGACGTGGTGAGAAACTCGACAATCGGGTTTGCGTCTCCCAGCCTTCCGATGGCATTCAGCCTTGGCCCGATAGTAAACCCGATATGTTCTTCCGTGAGGCTGCCTGGCGAAAGTTCTGCCAATTCCATTAAAGTTTTCAGCCCGAGCCGTTTTGTACGTCTTAATTGGATCAGTCCTTTTTGTACAAGGCAGCGGGTATCGTCCTGCAGAACAGCCAGGTCAGCAACCAATCCAAGTGCGGTAATGTCAAGAAGGTCGTCTGCACTAAAATGACCTGGTTGAAGCTGTTTGATCAGCTCTTCAGCTACTTTATAAGCCACACCAACCCCGGCCAGCCCCGAAAGCGGGTGATCTTTTCTGAGCATTTTTGGGTTGACGATCTGGTTGGCATCAGGTAATTGCGCGGGAAGATCATGGTGATCGGTGATTAATAGTTCAATATCCCTGGCTCTAGCATAAGCAGCTGCTTCAACGGCACTGATACCGGTATCACATGT
>CAZBRI010000145.1:0-7231 GCA_964494055.1 uncultured Anaerolinea sp. | reverse complement strand
CGGGGCCGCTAAGACCGTGGAGTAACCCAAAAACTCAGCGCTCTCTGCGTACTCCGCGGTGTAAGCTTTACCGCCAGCCATTCAACCCAATGTAAGATGCGAATTAACCCCTTCCCTAAAAAATCCGTACTTAGGATTTTTTGTGTGTAATCCCGGTTTTTGCATGGGAGTGGGAGGCTGGGAGGGGTCGCCTTTGTTTTTGTTCCGGGACCGTAGAATAATTAATGGTAAATAAAATGGATTGAATGAAAACTTCCTTATTCCCTCATCAAAACCTGGTATCCGGCTTGTTGAAAATGGTTATCGGTTGTTAAGGCTTCTGTAATCTCATGTTCTTGCATGACCACAAATGAAATGCAATCGATCAGACCCCAATCTTTGTCAGCACGTTTGATAAATAATAACAACCCTTTTTGGAACAACTCTTCAGAAAGAGGCACAATCACAATACTTTCATCATTCTCCAGGGCTTGAAGTAATTCAATGCTTGCTTTTCGGAATGAACGTTTTGATAATGCGTTTCCTATTTCGAGCAAAATTGCTCGCGTTGTAACTAATACAGTATTGTCCAGGCTTTGGGATAACTGTATTGCTTTTTCATGAAATGCATCTGTCTCAATTGACAGAGCAATAGCAAATGCACTGTCAAGAAAAACTTCACGTTTCATCTATGCTTTTCCCGCTGTAAAGATAATCATCCAAATTTTCAGCCAGATCTGTAGGACCTTTCAGCTTGAGCCGGCGGGCTGTCGCCAGAAAAGAATTTTTTTTAGCATTCGCAGGTTTTATTGTCGTCACAGTGATACGGATCCGCGTATTTGGTTCCAGTTTCAGCGGTAAATCCGGACGAATCACCTGACCATCATAAACTGCTTCTATTGGTTTTAATACCATGATTATTCTCCTTCCATATTTTCTATTGTACCCCGTTTCATGGTTGATTACACCTCTCCCAAAAAATTGCAGACTGGTTTTTTGGACCAGTCACGCCTGCTTTTCCGTGCTGAGTCTTTAAATTTGAGGCTTCGTTGGAAAAACTTTCTTTAAGAATTGCGTAGGTTTGGGATTTTGAGTGTGAAAAAAATGCAAATTCAGCTGTTTTTTGGCAAAGAAAATGGTTTTTTAATACCTGAATTTACTTCCGAAACGGCCAATTATTGTAAATATCATGTCAAAAAACAACAAAAAATAAGAGTCGGAATTTACGCCCCTATTAATATTATTAATAATGATTCTTTTTTAAATTAAAGAAAAGATCTATTAATAACAGCGGAAAAATTTTCCACTTTTTGGGCTGGAGCTGCCATTTTTCGGCCTGCATTTTTCCGCGAATCCCAACCTTAAAGAATCGCAATCTTTAAGGTTGGGGGTCTTGTATTAATAGAAATTATGTTCTACAATAATCACGTAATTTCGACCTAGATCACAGGAGGAGAGTATGGACAGTATTTTGTTGGAGTTCAACCCGGCGCTTTCTGCCAGGATGCTGGAAGCTGAACGGGCCGGCAGGTTCAGGAACACGGGGGCTTTCATCCGCCACATCATCAGCATCTACCTGGTGTGGCTGGAGAACTGGGAGCACCTGGAGCTGGAGCAGGCGTTCGATGAGGCGGACGGCTTCGCCTTTTCCCGTCAGCGGCGGCAGGCTGAGATCCGTCCGTGGGTCTTCAGGCACAGGGGCAGGCACGGGCAGCGGGTTGAACCGCGCAGGTAAATCAACCGAGGCAGCCGGGCAGGCCTCAGCGCGGCAGCCCGGTCAAGGGGCATCCATTTGGGGAGCCATCATTTTTTCGATCAAATCAGGCAGGAGATGGGAATGGAAAATTCAAAAGTAATATTGGAGGTTTACCAGGAGTGGCTGATCACGCTGCCGCCAGAGGAGCAGCAGTGGTGCCGGCGGGCGGTGAAGAACCTGGCGCGCAAGATGCGCAACATTGGTGAGATGAACGCCTGCGAGGTGCTGATCGCCGTCCTGCTGTTTTACCAGCGCATCCGGCTCAGGGCGGAGCGTGCCGAACGGCTGCAGGCTTATCTCGATTCCCTAAACGATTCCGGCGCACCGGCTGCCGTGCAGGGCGGGCTGCCGTGATCGAATTCACCTTCCAGGATGTGCGCGGTCTGAAGTCTGCGCCGATCTCGGTGCTGGTGCTGCTGCTGATCTCGGCCGCGCCGGTGGATCAGAACTGGCTGGCACGCGAGAGCGGTTACACGGATAAAACCATCAAGCAGGCGCTCGGTCTGCTGAAGGACCGCGGGATTGCGGTTGTGAACAAGGCGGGCTGGTTCCTGTCCAGCGATTTCAGCGTGAAGATACCGGTGCGGGATTATTCATCCAGGCTGTTCAAGGACCCGCCGAAGGCGGTGCGTGATAAGGCGCGCCTGAGAAGGCAGGAATCCCCGGCGGTGAAAACCATGTGGGAGATCCTCAAACTGGCCGGTGTGCGCCGCAACGACCGGACGCAGAACCTGCTGACGCTGCCGCATGTGACCCCGGCTTACCTGCGCGCCAAGCTGGATGAGTATCAGCATACCTTTCCCGCCAGCCGGGATTTCTCCGGTCTGCTGATCCGGGCCGTGGAGCGTGCCGAACAGGCGCCTGATCCCGGCCCGAACGGGCACCTGCATTACTGCGCCTGCAGCCAGTGCCAGGTGTCCCGCTTCCTGGGCAAGACCGGCTGAGGCTGTGCTGGACACCCGCAGGAGAACAAGTTAACCGCCAGGGCACATAGACACGCCGTATTTACAATGGATCGTAAACTTTGTGCCCTGGTGTTTTTGCGGGGAACATCCCTCAACCCTGTCCGCCGCAAAACGTGCAGGCGGGGAAAAAATCTCAGCATCCTCAGCATTCCGTGATGATTGTACTTCTCGGCTGCACCGCAGAACCGCAAAGAACACGGAGAAAAAAAGTGCTGTTCGCGAAATCCGCCGCTTTTCGTGCAATTCGTGATCAGCAAATTATGATCAAGGGCTTTCGAAAAATAAATCAAAGCAGAACAGGTCAACTATAGGAGAATGAATGAGTCATAAAAAACAGGATCTATCCGCCCGGGAGATACAGGTAATAGCGGTCTTGATGACCGGGCAGACACGCACGCAGGCCGCAGATCAGCTCGGTATATCTCCGCACACCATCAATGTCCACATCGAACATATCTACCGCTTCCTGGGCGCGCTCAACATCGCCGATGCAGTCCGCATCTTTAAATCCGGTCAGCGTTCCATTGCAAACTGCCCATAGATTAACAGAGCTGCCTTTTCCCTTCCTCATTTTCGATCCTTTGAAATTAGGGAAGGCCGGGAGGGGGTCCGTTCTTTGTTTTTCACTTGCCAGCTTAAATATTTTCCTGGCGTGAAAGGAATCAACAGGGCTGACAAAAGTTTGTAATCCCACCGGAAACCGTTTTTGGATAATACAGCTGGTAAATAAATATTTTTTTCGAAGTTTATACAGGTTTTTCGGAGATGAACTGATTCCTCCCACTCAAAAATCTGCTATATACCATTATCCTGATAGTACCAATGGGTGAGCAAACTCGTCGATTTGTCACAGAAAGATGATACACTTAATAAAATATATTGAGGTCACGCAGGGTGTGTTTGTCATGTGAATTAAGATCGGCTCTGCGGGATCCATCGATCAAAAAATATTCTCAAGGAAAAATGTTATACGTACTGGCATATCAAACTAAGGTCATTAACGAAACCCGGCGGCCGGAAAATAATGCCGCCGAATGTGTGATATTGCATCCAGTTCAAATTTGCAGAAAGATATCCAGTAAGTTGACAATTTATCAACAGAAAACCAGGACCTTGTTATCCTGGTTTTTTTGTATTTATTCACTGACCTTTTCACTAATTAATCTCATAACTGCATGTAATACACAGGAGTTCGCAGGGGGGCGATAGTATGACAAATAAACTGGCAGATGATGGAACGATTAATTATTGCCTGGCGGATAACCAGGAGATCAGCGCTCAGACCCTGAATGAACTGCTGGAAAATACCTTCGACGCAGCCTACAAACGCAACCTGAAAACCGATACCTATGATTATTTCAGCCCGGTTATCACCCGCCTGACAGGTTATACCCCGCAGGAAATGAAAAACATGCCGGCAGCACAGGCCCTGAGCCTGATGCACCCTGACGACCAGCCTGGAGTAAAACGCGCGATGGCTCTCGCCTTGCAGGGTGAGAACGGTGTCCCATGCCAGGTGCAGTACCGCTTCAGGCACCGTGACGGTGATTATCGCTGGCTGGAAGATCGCTTCACTATTTTGCGGGGTGAAGATGGTCAGCCGGCAGCCCTGGTCGGCAATGTGGGTGATATCTGCGCCCGAAGACAGGTTGAGGACGAACTGATACAGGCCAACACGCGGATGGCGGGTGTCCTGGAAGGTATCCATGCGGCCACCTGGGAATGGAATGTTCAGACCGGTGAAATTGTGATCAACGAGCTCTGGGCAGAAATGATCGGTTATTCAAAGGCGGAGCTTTTACCATCTACCATCAAGACGTGGGAAAAATTCACTCACCCGGATGACGTGGCGCTTGTTTACAGTCAGCTGGAAAAACATTTCTCCGGTGGAAAACCATTTTACGATTGTGAAATCCGCATGCTGCACCGTGACGGGCACTGGGTGTGGGTAAATGATATCGGCAGGGTTATCACACGCACTGAAGACGGGAAACCGCTCAAGATGTTCGGTACACACACCGACATCAGCCAGCGCAAACAGACCGAGATGGCACTGCAGGAGAGTCTGAACCGTTACAAAATGTTATTTGAAAATATGAGTGAAGGTTTTTCACTGCAGGAGATCATCACGGATCCGGATGGCAAGGCGGTGGATTTCCGCTTCCTGGAAGCAAACAATGCCTTTGAGGCTCACACCGGTCTTAAATCCGAAGAAGTGATAGGCCGCACCATGCTGGAAGTTGTACCTTCGGCGGATAAAAAACAGATAGAGGCTTATGGTGTTGTGGCATTGACAGGCCGGCCGATGGAGTATGAATATTTTTCGGAGACCTTTAAGAAATATTTAAAGGTTCGGGCATTTTGTCCGCAAATCGGTCGTTTTGCGACAACTTTCGAAGACATTACCACTCGCAGACTGGCTGAGATTGAAAAACATAATCATCAGCAGCGCCTGCAGCTGCTGGTGGATACTTCGCAGGATGCCATCCTGATGCTGAATTCCAGCGGGAAGATAGAGGAAGCTAACCCGGCTGCCAGCCGTATCTTTGGGTGGACTGCAGCTGAACTGATCGGTATGGAAGAGAACAGGCTGTTGGATACTGAATCCGCCGAGGTGATCAGGGCACGGGAAGAGATCGCTGCCGCCGGAAAATTTAACGGTGTTTTGCCTTTCTTCAGAAAAGACAGCGCTCATTTTCCGGGAGAACTTTTTTCGGTTCTGTACACGGAAACCGGTGAGAAAAGATCCAGCCTGATCATCCGCGATATTACTGAACGGCTGCGTATTGATGAAGCGCAGAGAGCCGCAGAATCGATATATCACAATATGTTTGATTCAAATACAGCAGTTAAACTTTTGATCGACCCTGAAACCGGCGCGATTGTCAGAGCAAACCAGGGCGCTGCTGAATTCTACGGCTGGCCCGTGCAAACGCTTGAACAGATGCATCTCCAGGAAATTAATGTGCAGACGCCGGAAGAGATCCGGGATAATTTAAGGAATATGCTGGCACAGCACAGACAGTATCACATTTTCAAGAACCGTATTGAAAACGGTGAGATACGGGATGTGGAAGTTTATTCCAGCCCGCTGGATTATAACGGGCGGAAGCTGGTCTTTTCCATTATCCATGATGTGACAGACAGGAAAATTACTGAGGATGCACTGCTGGAGCTGCAGGCGGATCTTGAAAATCGCGTCATTGAACGTACAGAAGACTTACAGATTGCCAACATTGCTCTGGAAAAAGCCCTCAAGGTCAAGGATGAGTTCCTTTCGACCATGAGTCATGAGTTTCGCACACCTTTGACCGGTGTGATCGGGCTGACTCAATCTTTGCTGTTGAACAATGCGAATAATTTTGATGAGAAAACGACTCGCAGCCTGCAGATGATCGAAAAAAGCGGTCAGCATCTGAGCCAGATGATTTCTACAATTCTCGAGTACACGCGGCTGCAGAGCGGAAAGACGGTCCTGCAGCTTCAACCCTGCCTGTTGAGTAACCTGGTTCGCAGTCAGCTGCTGGTCAGCAGCCGGCTGGCTTTTGAAAAAAATATTACACTCAGCCTGGGTAATATGCCGGAGGATGTGTTGGTATTGCTGGACGAAAAGCGAATCAACCAGGTGCTGCAGATTTTGCTGAGCAACGCTGTCAAATTCACTGACCCGGGCGGGAAGGTGGTGGTCTCGGTGCTGACGGACCGGCTGGCGAAGAAGATCAGTATTTCTGTTGCGGATACCGGCATCGGCATCAAGGCCAGTGACAAGCAGCGCCTATTCCAGCCGTTCGTACAGCTGGATTCAGCCCTGGCGCGCCAGTACGAGGGCATCGGCATGGGGCTGGTGATGGTGAAGCTGCTGGTGGAGCTGCACCAGGGCAAAGTTGAAGTCTTCAGCGAGCCCGGCAGCGGCAGCACCTTTACAGTCATCCTCCCCTGGCGGGAAAGATAGCCTAACCGGGTTTTACTCGGTAACTTGAGGGGATTGCTTACGATGAATTTGCTCTAGCCTGCAAAAAAACTTCTTACAGGTCTTTCAATATCTTTAACCGTCAGGATGCGCCATCATCTTTACAATAGCGCATCAAATCAATCCCCCATAAATGAATCGTCTCGGCATACAAAAACCCGTTTTTTTCAATCACCCGTCTTGAAGCCAGGTTCTCCGGGTGCACCAGCGCAATGATGTGATCCAGCTGCAGCTCCCTCGCCGCAAATTCCAGCGAAAGGCGGGCGGCCTCTGACGCATACCCCAGCCCCCAGAACGGCTTATCCAGCAGAAATCCCGCCTCGGTTTCGTGAAGCTCCGGCAGGTATTGCAGCCCGGCCCAGCCCGCGATCTGATTCCCGCCTGCCAGGAGGATGCCCCAGTTTCCATAGCCGTATTTCTCCCAGTGGTCAGCCTGCTCCGCGATGAAGCGCTTGACCTTCTTTAGCGGCGGCGGAACCGGGTTCGGGAAGTACCTCAACACCCCCTCAGACTGGTAAATCCTGTGCAGCACCGCCGCATCCGTATCCTGCAGCGGTACCA
>CAZBRI010000144.1:4316-7233 GCA_964494055.1 uncultured Anaerolinea sp. | reverse complement strand
GGCTCTGAACACTCTTTCCCTACACGACGCTCTTCCGATCTATGCGCTGCTGTAAATCCGGAATCACCGGTTCCAGCCCTGTCAGCAGCCGTTTGGCAATTTCACGCAGGAATACACCCGATTTGCAGGCCGGGTCCAGAAACTTCGTGTCCGGACTTAAAAACAACTCCTGTGGCAGCATATCCAGTAACTTGTTGGCGATCTCCGGCGGGGTAAATACCTCATCGTTGGAAAGGTTCGCCAGGCAAGTGAGTACATCCGGGTTATAGAGTCCAGTAAAAAAATCCTCAGTCATTGTGCTGCACCTCCCTATAAAAAATTGGAGCAAATTCAGTAATAGGTTTGGGAATAAATGCCTTAATTTCCTCGTCATATACCCAATCTGTCATGAAAATACTCATTTGTCGTTGATGTCCTTCAAGCATTTCATCGAGCCGAAAATCCCGGCGTTTTATCATACTTCCCGTTACAAACGACCATTCGGAAAATATGATGGGTTGGTTATCATCTGTTTTCAGCGATAAGGCATTCCCGCAAAGAATATTTCGCTTAAAAATAAATTTCACTGCATTCCGGCAATCTTCATTCACTTCTTTCTTGCAGATTTCTGAATATTCTTTATCCCATATCTCGAACATGCGTGCCCGGCAGGCATCCACGTTGTCCTGCAGAATATCCACCCCGTAGATGCTGGTGGCGGCCAGGACAGCGTTTTTCTCATAATCGCTGGGGCTTTTTTTGTACATGCGTTTGACAACCGCCAGTTTTCGGCGCAGTATTTCTGCCAGGAAGTTGCCGTCCCCGCAGGCAGGTTCTAAAAATCGGCTGTCAATGCGTTCGGTCTCCTGCTTGACTAAATCCAGCATGGCATTAACTTCACGTTCAGCAGTGAAAACCTCACCATGATCTGTCACACGCTGTTTAGATTTAACTTGATTTGTCATAGTCTTTCATGTCTATTTTTACGTTTAAGGTGTGTGCCCGCTTTAGTTGAATCGAAATCTACCGCCTGGTTAAAACCTGTACATCTCAGATTATATTCTATCAAGGTTTTGTGATGAAGATAAATCATCTTTGCATCTTATTAAGGCTTCATTCAATTATCCAATTATTAAAACATCATCAGCCGGCGGCGATTAAATTCACTTTGCAAAAATAAAGCGTCAGAAAAGGTCCTGACCCGCCAGCCCCGGGTCAGTTGTTTTTAATGCTCCGGGTGATAAAATAAGGGCATGAATGACATTCTAAATTATCCCCTAGTCAATAAAACCCGCCGCAACCATGCCCTGGAGCATGCTGCCATCCATATTTTGAGTGCGCGTTTCCCGGGCAAAGCCATGGCCGGCCATTCCAACCCGACCGGTTTCTTCCTGTTCGGCGATCTGCCGACTGAGGCTGTGCGTGAGTCTGTCAGCGAAGCCCTGGTCCGCCTGCAGAATGGTGAAAGCGGCCTGGCAGTGCATGAGGGCTGCGGCACCAATTACGCGGTAACAGGCGGCCTGGCAGCGCTTTTTGCGTTGATCGGGGTAAGCGGTACTAAAAATAACAAGCAGCGCATGGAACGTCTTCCGCTGCTGATCCTGCTCTCCATCGCTGCCTACATTATTTCCCAGCCGCTGGGGCCTGCGCTGCAGAAAAACATCACCACCCTGGCCGATCCGGGCGGGCTGGCAGTCTCAGACATTTCCCGGCTGACCCAGAATATTCACCGCATCGTCACAACCGGTTAGCCCCGCCGGCACCCAGGAATTCATGCCCGAAAAGAACATTCATATATTTCTTGGCAGTAACGAGTTCGATATGCAAAAACGCGTATCTGAATTCCTGGCTGCATTTAAAGACCCGGCTGCTGTGAGTATGAATGTTTCCCGCATGGATGCCCAAACGGCCAGCCCGGGCGAGCTGGCGAACACAGCCGGTGCCATGCCGTTCCTCTCTCCGCAGCGCTTGATCATCCTGGAAAATGTTGGCAAGCGCTACAAGCTCAGGAGCGGTCCCAAAGGCCAGCCCTCCGAAAGCGAGAGCGGGGATCAGCCGTCGGAGAATGACGCGTCCGATGAGAAGCCATCCGATGACCGGCAGGACCAGCAGGCAGACAGGAATTCCGTCGAACCGAAACCATCTGAGGACCGGAAAAAATTCCTGGGTTTTTTGGACAAGGTCCCCGAGTTCACACAACTGCTCATTTTGGAAACAGCCGAAATCAAAAGCAAGGATATTCCCTCTCACTGGCTGGTAAAGTGGGCCTTAAAAAATCCGTCCAGGGCAGAATTTGTCCCGTTTTTGCCTCCGGCCAATATGCAGGATTGGATCGTCAAGGAAACACGTCGTCAGGGCGGGGCGATTGAACCAGCCGCCGCCGGTGAACTGGCCAATATGACCGGTTTTGACACCCGGCAGGCCTCCAATGAGATCACAAAGCTGCTGACGTATGTCAATTACTCGCATAAGATCGGGCTGGAAGATGTGGGTGCCGTCAGTATCTCCACCGTCAGCACCTCCATATTTGACCTGGTGGATGCCATGGGCAGGCAGGACGGGAAAAATTCCCAGAGGCTGTACCATAAAATTCTGGAAGAAAAAGATGCCTTCGAGTTATTCGGGATGATCATACGGCAGTTCCGGCTGCTGATCATGGCCAGGGACATGCTGGAATCGGGGCAGAATGCCAGGGAAGCCCCTGAGTTGATGGGCATTCATCCATACGTGGCTGGCAAGGTCTTTGAACAGGCGGCAAAATTCCCCATGGAAAAATTGAAAGCCGTCTTTCACCGGCTGCTGCTGATGGACGAAGCCGCCAAAACCGGAGTGATGCCGCTGGAAGTGGCCCTGGATTTGTTTATCGTCGAGCTCTCCAGGTAATCTATTCAAATACTCACCACCCAAAACTGCCTGTACCTATCATTTAATAGTAACC
>CAZBRI010000144.1:0-4216 GCA_964494055.1 uncultured Anaerolinea sp. | reverse complement strand
CATTATTCAACAAAACTGCCGCCGGATTCAATGCTGCGTTCCAGCAGCCTGCGATCCTTGTTGAATTTCAACACTGCCTCAATTTGCTGGTAACACATGTTCTTGCCATCGCCCATCAAGACCTTCCGGCAGTAATAAATATCACCGCCGTCTTCATATTCCACGCTCAGGTCATTATCCACATCCACCCGGCCTTCCAGAACTTCGCCGCAGCGTTTGCATTTAACCTGGTAGGTGTAATAAGTTTTTTGCGAAGAAGATGTTGTGAACTTAAGTAGTTTTTTAAATAAATCCATTGTGTTTCCTTTAGCAATACCGGCAAAACTGCTTATTAATCCCGCAATACTGTTTCAATGGCTGCCAGCTCTGCGGCCGAGAAATCCAGATTGTCCAGGGCGGCCAGGTTCTCGTCCAGCTGTTCCACGCTGCTCGCGCCGATCAGGGCGGAGGTGACCTGCGGTTTCCGCAGCACCCAGGCGAGCGCCATTTGGGATAATTTTTGCCCGCGCTGCTGCGCCAGTGTATTCAGGCGTTTGATCTTATCCAGGCTGCGGTTGACGTCTTCCGGTGTCAACCAGACGCGCACCGTCCTGGTTGCCCGCGACCCGGCCGGGATGCCGTTCAGGTAGCGGTCAGTCAGGCGGCCCTGTGCCAGCGGTGAGAAAACGATCGAACCGATGCCTTCCCTTTCCAGCACATCCAGCAGGCCGTCTTCCACCCAGCGGTCGAACATATTATAGGAAGGCTGGTGAATCAGGCAGGGGGTGCCCATCTGGCGCAGGATCTGGGCAGCTTCCTGGGTTTGTTCCGGTGAATAAGATGAAATACCCACGTACAGGGCTTTTCCCTGCCTCACGGCAGCATCCAGGGCTCCCATGGTCTCTTCCATCGGGGTTTCAGGATCCGGCCGGTGACTGTAAAAAATGTCCACATAATCCAATCCCATTCTTTTCAGCGATTGGTCCAGGCTGGCGAGCATGTATTTCCTGGATCCCCACTCCCCGTAAGGCCCGGGCCACATATCGTAACCGGCCTTGGTCGAGATGACCAGTTCATCACGGTACGGGTGAAAATCCTGTTTCATCAGCATCCCGAAGGCTTCCTCGGCAGATCCGGGAGGCGGACCGTAGTTATTGGCCAGGTCAAAATGGGTCACACCCTTGTCAAAGGCGCGCCTGGCAATGGCCCGTCCATTTTCATAGGAATCCAGGCCGCCGAAGTTGTACCAGAACCCCAGCGAAATTAACGGTAATTTTAAACCGCTGCGTCCGGTTCTTTTGTAGGTCATCTGATCGTACCGTGTTTCCAAAGCGTTATAAGGCATTCGTCCTCCAGTTTATTTGTGTTTAATAATAAAAAATTCCAGGCCTGGAAAGGATGAGAAATCTCATCCAGGGCCTTTGGATTGTAATCCAACATGCCTAAAATGGTCGAAATCCCATTAAAAATACCCGGGATTTGTGAAAGTAAAATCTGGCTGCGTTCAATCACATTTTTTTTAGCCAATCTTTATATTCCTTTCACGGTCTATTTACAGGAAATCCCACCCCCTTATGTTAAAGTTGGAGTTGGCTCATCAGGAAACTTTACTGCTATTTAACCAGGATGTGAACTTTGATCAGCATAACCCACCTGAAAGGAAATAAATTTTTTCTGAACCCGGAGTTGATTCAAACCATCGAAGCGACACCTGATACGGTTATCACGCTGGAAAACAATAAAATACTGGTCGTAAAGGAATCCCCCGAAGAGATCTGTGAGATGTATATAGATTACCGGCGCAAGATCATGACCGGTTTTGATCCGGCCGCGAAGCAGAAAAAAACAAAATAACAGGTGTTCGATAACCTTACAGGGTTTGCCAGGAGTAATGTATGGATTTGACCTCAGTCATAGGATTGGTAGCGGGGTTGGCAACGGTGGTGATAGTCATGATTTTGGATGGCGGCTCGCCGGCAGAGCTTTTTGCTGCCCCGGCGGCCATTTTGTTGATTTTCGGCGGGTCCCTGTCTGCAACCGCAGTCACATCCTCCATGAAAACAGTCACGTCTCTGCCAAAATTTCTGGCAGTGGCATTTACCTCCAAGTCATTTGATGCGATAGCCACGATTGAACTGCTGGCAAAATTAGCCGATAAAGCCCGCCGCGATGGTCTGCTGGGTCTGGAAGAAGACAGTAAAAAGATCAGTGATCCTTTTTTGCAAAAGGGCATCATGATGGTGGTGGATGGTGTGGAACCTGAACAGGTAGCCTCCATCATGGAAACATCCATCGAACAGATGCGGGCCCGGCACAAGACCGGTATCGGGTTTTTTACAGCCGCCGGCGGTTTCGCGCCGACCTTCGGTATTATCGGTACCGTCATGGGGCTGATCAACGTGTTGAAGCAGCTCGATAACCCGAGCGCCCTGGGTGCAGCCATTGCCTCGGCCTTCCTCGCCACACTCTGGGGTCTGCTCTCTGCCAACCTGATCTACCTGCCGATCGGCGGGAAACTGAAGACCAAAGATGAGGAAGAAGCACGCAACCGTTACCTGATGCTGGAAGGAATTCTTTCCATTCAGGCCGGCGAAAACCCGCGTGTGGTCCGTGATAAATTGAGTGCCTTTCTCCCCCCATCCGATCTCAAGGGTGAAGAATCGGCAAAAGCAGCCAAAAAACCGGCAGCAAGAGCTGAGAAGGCTCAAGCATAACTATGGCACATAGACGCGGGCACGGTGCTGAACATGAAGAAGGGCATGATGAACGCTGGCTTGTCAGCTATGCGGACTTTATCACCCTGCTGATGGTTCTCTTCGTGATCCTTTACTCCATGGGTCAGGTGAATGTTGAAAAATACAAGCGCCTGGCAGAGAGTATGCGCACGGCTTTCAGCCTGGGCGGTGCCTCGGATGTGGTAGATAAACAGATCAACCAATCCGGCGGCAGCAAGGAAGACGGCACAGCCAAACCCATCGTCATTCCGGGTATCCCGGAAGGACCGACGCAGTCAGAAGAGGTGGCAGGTCAATTGACCAGCCTGCTCTCAACCCAAAAACTGGGTAACCAGGTCAGTGTACAAACCAATATTGAAGGCGTGCTGATCTCACTCAGCGAACACCTGGTTTTCAGAAACGGTAATGCTGAGATACCGGATGCAGCAAAACCCGTCCTGGATACAATTGTGGAGATGCTGCGGCCCATACCGAACAAGATCAAGCTGGTCGGAAATACGGATAATACCCCTTCGACCAACCCGCTGTACCCGAGCAATTGGGAATTATCCCTGGCAAGGGCCACCGTGGTCGCAAAATACCAGATCAATGCCGGAATATCCCCGGACCGTTTTATTATCGCCGGCCAGGGTGAGTATTCTCCTTTGTTTCCAAACGACACCCCTCAGCACCGTGAATTGAATGCCCGGGTTGAGTTGATCATTATTTATGCGGTTGATTCGAATGTGATCAATGTAAATGATGTACACGTTGCCCCGTAAGCCGGACAGAAAAAAGCCAGGAAATTTGTATGATGATGATACTCAGAAATTCAGAAACACCCCTGCTTTTTGTGGAGAATTATGTTTAATAAGATCTTGACCGTTCTCAATGTTATTTCGCAGATCATGCTGGCGATTGTAGCTGTGATCTCACTGATCACTGCTTATGTCGTCTTTGCACCGGATGATATGCCGAAACCGTTTCATTTGATTTACGACAGCTCAACCGCTGCTGCGATCGATCCGATCGTTCCCGTACAGGTTGTGGTGACTGCCACCCCCGCACCGGTAGAACCGGAATACAAACCCGGTGAAGGGGTCATGCTCAATATGTCCACCAAGATCATAAATCTTGTGGACCCCGGCGGACGAAAATATATCCGGCTGACAGTGGTTGTTGAATTTGCACCTGATAATCCGGATTTTATGGCAATGACCGCCGAAGAAAAAACCACCTACCTGACCGAATTCAACGCCAAGCTGACTGGAAGAATGCCGATCATGGATGATACCGTGATCACGCTGCTATCTACAAAAACCTATGAAGATCTGTACACGGCAGACGGCAAGGAAAAATTGCGCCAGGAAATACTGGATCAATTAACCAAAAAACTGCCGGATCTCAAAATTCTTTCCATTTATTTCACCGAGTTTGTGGTTCAATAATTATGTTAGCGCAATCTGAAATAGATCGGAAGAGCGTCGTGTAGGGAAAGAGTGTTCAGCGCCGTGTAGATATCG
>CAZBRI010000143.1:0-7238 GCA_964494055.1 uncultured Anaerolinea sp. | reverse complement strand
CAGGGAAAAAACCGTTACGACCCGAATGCCGGTTCACGTATCGCCGCCCGCTGGCTTTCATGGGATACGGCCTTCAAGGACCGCGAACAGAACGACAGCAGTGCAATGACGGTTTGGGAGCTGATGGCAGATTACCGGATTCGGCTGCGTTATGCCAGCTGGGGGAAAATGCAGTTCCCGCAGCTGGCGAGCGCCATACAGGACGAAGCCCGGCGCTGGATGGCGGATGGCAAACTGCACGGCATCATCATCGAAGACAAAGCCAGCGGGATCAGTGCCCTGCAGACCCTGGAACAGGGTGCCGGACCGGAGATCGCCGCCCTGCTGAGGCCGTTTCAGCCAGGGCAGGTCAGCAAGATCGGCCGGGCACGGCAGGCCAGCCTGTGGTGCGAGAGGGGCTGCATCCTGCTGCCCCAGCCATCTGAAGAAGCTCCGTGGCTGTACGAATTCGAAGACATGCTCTACAAATTCCCCGCCGCGCGCCTGAACGACCCGGTCGACAGCCTAGCGCAGGCTGTGCTTTTCCTGGAGAACCTTCTGGCGGAAGGGTGGATGGGCAGGCAGGGGTAAAAAGCAAGGAGGCAGGATTGAGCCTGCCTCCTTCTTGTAAATTTTCCGCTAACTCGATTATTAAGGATTACTTTACTTTTTTGGTAAAGTGATCAGCACCAGTGCCATACGGCTGAATACCGCCGCCATCCCCAGGCCCAATTCCAGGGTAGGCATCGCCGCAGGTGTTGGGATTTGAAATTGTGGGAACGGCCGCTGCAGCAGAACTGCTGATGGTTGTTGCTTTCCACCAGTGACTGTTGCATTCAGATCCAGGGTCACCGAATGGTAAACTGTTAAAGTTCTTGATTATGCCATCTTTCCACACATAGAGATATGGGACAAGCACTGTACCCAATAATGGATAGGTATTGAGCTCGTCAGTATCTATACAACGGCTGTCGCTGCCAATTTCGTAATACGGATCAAAACCAATGCCAAAATTATCACCGCACCCATCAAGGTTGATACCAAAGGATTGACCGTAATCAGTCATCATAGCCGTGTAAGTGCCGTAATACCATGGCAGGGCGGGGTTGGACTTAGTTAATCCACGCTGGGTCGAGCGGTTTTGAACCAGGATTGTTTCAATGCGAAGAGCGTCTAAATAACCGCCATCCCGAAGCATTCTGGCATATGGAAATGCTCCAAGTGCACCAGTTGGATCATCTTCATTGGCTCCAAATGAATTTCCTTCCCAGCCGACGATGAACATGTTTGGCTGATCAGTACCCGGGAGTGATGCATCTGGAAGCCATATATTCAGATCCAGATCCTTCATGGCGTAATCAAACTTACTACCCCAGCGGTCGTCATAGAACCACAACCAGCCAGAAGAATTTGTGAAGTTAGCACTGAGAGGCGGTACGCCTGCAACACCGGCATATGTCCAGGACCCGCCCCAAATATTCATGGCACCAATGGGATAATTTTGTTGGAACGCCGGCTGAGGCACCGCGGCGTAGCCGGCTTTTGACACTTTTGGTGTGTATTTTGATCCAACGGGTAAATTGATCACATCCGTATACATTGTGTAATCAGTAAAAACACGCGCTGGGTCAAGATGTTGAGGTACAGTATATGTAGATGGGCTGATGATGGCTGAACCGATCAGTGCAGCCCCGTTATAAACACCAATGGTTGCACCATCTAATGGAAGCCCTGTATTTGAATCAGCGGCAGCACCGTACAAACCGCCTTTATCCAATAGCTTGGCAACATTCGTATCATAAGTGACGCCATCCATGTTCGCTGGCCAGCAGCTGCCATCACCGAGATAATCATAAACCGGCCAGACTGATACCAACTTTCCTACATTCACATTAGAAGTAGAAGGTGTATATCCCCACCTGCGCGCTGCAGCTGCAGCTACAAACGGGGTTGCCATGGATGTTCCTGACATCGAGTCATAGCGTGTGTATGTCCCCTCCCAATAATTCATATAGAAAGGTTTGTCATACGGGGTGGTGGAGTAGATCCATGTGCCGGGGGCAACAACGTTCACCCAGGATCCGAAAGAAGAGTACGACGCCATACAGCTGTAATCGACGTAAGAATAATTATCGGCGTCTGTCCAAATCTGTCCTTCGGCTCCGACAGCCAGAACTTTGCCTGCCAATGCCGGATAGGTGTTACAGGCAGGAGAACAATCTGCAGAGCCGCTTTGATCCTGGTTCGAGTAAAATGCCGGGTAATTTGGGGAATCCATGCCTGAATTTCCCGCTGCTGCAGTGATTAATTTTCCTTTTGTATTAACCGCATAGTCAATCGCAATTTCCATTAGTGTGGAAGGATACCCGCCTCCCAGGCTCATGGTGATGACCTTGTTGGCAGCCTGGTTAGCGCAGTATGTGATCGCGTTTGCAATATCGAAATTGGTGCCCGAGCCCTGTGCGTCGAGGGCTTTAACCGCCATGACCTTGCCGCTGGAAACGCCGGCAATGCCGATGCCATTGTTCTTTACAGCCGCCATGATGCCTGCCACATGTGTGCCATGACCCATATCATCCATCGGGTCGGCATCGTTGTTGACGAAATCCCAGCCCTTGATGATGTTGGCTGCCAGGTCAGGGTGCGCATAATCCACGCCGGTATCGATCTCGCAGATCTGTGCGCTGGCGGTGGTGTTTGATGAGACGATATCCGCCCCGACCCAGCTCCAGCCGCCGTTCCACCACAGGTACTTATCGTTGGGGTAAACGGCCTGTATCTTATTCTTGACTTTTGTTTTCATCGCCTGCAAATTCTTGATCGGGGTGGCGAGAAGTTTTTTGCCCTGGAACTGACCCTGCGGGTCGTTTTTAGGAGCCTTGCGGATGGCGAAATCTCTTTGAACGTTATAATTTTTGGCTGAATATTTTGGATCCATGGCCGGGATGCGGTAGATGTAGTTTGGTTCCACCGCGATGACACCTGGTTTTCCTTTGAGATTAGCCGCTGCTGAGGCTAAATCGGCATTGGCGGGTAATTTTAACAGCAGGCTGCCCTGAGGTGCGATCTTTTTGATCGACGCACCGACGGTTTTAGCCGCAGCGAAGGCGTTGGCGGAGTAGGCCGAGATTTTATCCCCGCGGTCCATCACCACGACCAGCTCGCCCGGGACAAAATCCCCGGGGTTTGAAGCTTGTTTTGAAAAATCCGGTGCTGGAAGCGGTAACGGCTGGGCATTGGCAGGTGAGAGACTGCCAGCCATTGAAAAAAACAATGCGGTAATGAGTATTATCGCAAAAAACCTGGATTTGATCATAATTTCCTCCTAAAATAAAACTACACGGGTTGATAAAATTTACTTGATCAGTATGGATCAAGAAATTTTTATAATGAGCTTTCCCACATTTAATTTAGATTATTCCCGGTAAATAGCTGATCAAACCGATAAAATTTCCATTTCTCTAGCAGAAGATTCTGCCATAGAATATATAACCCTTTATAATAATAATATTTTCGGGCTGAGGAAAAACAGTGACTAATATCATAATAATCATGTGACAAAAATCAGGTAGGTGATCCTGGCATTAAGTTTATTTTGAGTGAACTAAAAAGAGCCTGGAAATTCTTCCAGGCTCTTTTGGTTGATTGATGATGAAATTTGATAATCTGGGTATCGCCTGAAGGTTATGGAAGGCAGATCTGAACAGTTCTGGGTGCGCTCCAGCCGCTATCATTCTCGGCGCCGTCATAGGCTTTGACACGCCAGTAATATAACCCGCAAACCATGGCCGCCGGCTTGTAGGAAGCCGATTTTAGGATGCCGGAAGTGGTGGAAATAGATTCGGCCGTAAAAGACGCATCGGTGGCTAACTGAAATTGATAGGTTTTCGAAGCTGCCGGCTTCATCCATGTAAAGGATGGTGTTTTGTTTGATATTCCCAGGTCCGCTGGCTTGCCCAAGACTGGTGGTAATGGGGCAGTTATATCGACTGTGAAGGAACGGGTGACGCTCCACTGGCCGGATTCACCGTTGCTGTTGATGGCTTTTACGTGCCAGTAATAAATACCTTCAGGCAGGGTTGCCGCTGAAGTATAAGCGGCAGAAGTTCCGCTGTAAATATCGACAACCGAATTGTAATTTTTATCCAGGGCGATTGCCATGGAATAGCTCACGGCATTGGCTGTTGTGTTCCAGCTGAAATCCGGTGTTTGGTCGTTGGTCTGGAAGTTATTGGCTGGGGCTGTCAGGACTGGTTTGGAAGGCAAGGGCAGAGTTTTGAAGGACCATAGAGTACCGTTATCTGCCAGCGTGTTCCCGATATCATTCACTGCACGCACCTGCCAGTAATAGGTTTTATTGGAGAGCAATGTGCCGGCTGAGAGGGATACGCTGGTTCCAGCAATTGAAGTCCAGGTGCCAGAAGCTGTGCAGCCTTTCTTATTGGTTGTTATACAATACTCATAGTGATCTGAATCCGTGCTTGTCCCCCATGTGAGGGTCTGTAAAGCAGGAACCTGGCTGTTGGTCGTGTTTGCCGGGCTGGTTTTTCCAAAAGATCCGGGAGCGGGTGACAGTGATCCTGCCAGGTTGACAATGCTGACCGCGTTCATTTCCATACCAGAATAGGATCCACCCCAGATCATTTTATGTTGAACATTGTTCCAGGTGTCGTTGATTATGACATTTGTTGGATCCAAAAAGGTGGGTTCTTTGTAACCCACACCAACTACTGTATGGCCGTAAGGATTGGTATAAAGGTTGATCATCACTGGCCGGCCGGCATCTATTTCTGCCTTGTACTGGCTGAAAGTGAAACCACCACTGACAATATTGGAAGTGTGCTGGTTGTAGCAGGTCGAAACTGTGTAACCTTTGGCTTCGTAAAAAATCTTGCGGCCGAGTGTGCCGTCTTTATAATTAAGAGCATCTAAATCATCACATGATAATTGATTTCCAGAATCATAACTGTAAAAAGTTGTGTTGCCATCGCTGTTACCATTTTGATACTGACTGGTCCACATGTAATCGCCAATTGCATCTCCCCATGAATGCTGGCTTCCAAGCACAACGTATGGGTCCTGAGCATTACTGCCGTAATAATCCCAATAATCATCGATCGACCCATTAGAATCTACTGGTCTGCCATCCACACCAGCATGGGAGGCGATCAGGGGATTGTTTGGATATACGTCTGATTTTGTATCGCTCCAGGTACCCCAGGATGAGTCTTCAACCAGGGGCATGACCCCGCCGTTGGTAGGACCGGTGTATATATTAGAATACCCATTCCGGTCGTAATAGGCAGCAATCATTGCACCGGATACCGCTGAGCACCCGTACACCCATGAATAAGCGGGTACAATTAGAGAACTTGCTCCTGCGCTGTGAACATCACTGAGCGTCACAGCCTGTCTCTGTAATTCATACCCCGCCGGGGGTACCGGAGGGCCGTGAATGATCAGTTCCTGTACGACCTGTCCATCCGGAAGAGTCTGGATGGCGATGGTGGAATAATTTCCGGTATCCGGGGTGGGGATTTCCTGGGCATGGGCTGTACTGATACCGCTAGTGCCGAAACACAGAATAAGTATTAATCCAAAGAGTACTGGTAAAATTGCGGCTTTTTTAATTTGGGATAAATAGTGTTTCTTCATAGCTGCAGTCTCCGGGTAAAGGGGGGCGTTGTAAGTATTGAAACTGTCATCATAAGGACAATAATTAAATCTTCAAATTAGATATTACCATTCCCGGTTATTTCAATTCATTACATATTTGAAAGGTCCGGTTATTTTTGCATAGCCCATTGGTCATGTGTTGTGCTGAAAATGAATTTTCCAGGATGTTTGTTTTGATAGAGTTAAATAATCAAACCGCCTGGATCCTGCCCGGGATCTTCGGCGGTTTGTGAGAAGGAGAATGTGCTTGAATAATAAAGTAACTTGATAAATGGCAGGTGAAAGTAGAATTAGTTAAACATTAGAAAATATGAGCAAACGGGTAAAAATTAGCGAGAATTACATGCAGCTTACCTTTGCTCACAAAACTCACGGGCAAATCTGCAGGCTCCGGGCAATGCTCCAGCCGCTGTCGTTGTTGGCTGCGTCAAAGGCTTTGACATGCCAGTAGTACGGGGTGCAGTGCAGGGTCATCAGGGCTGGTTTATAAGATGTGGACTTCAGCCTGCTGCTCAATACTGCGCCGCTGAGGAAGGATGGATCTGCCGAGAATTCGAACTCGTAGGCTGAAGCACCAGCGGGTTTGTACCAGGTAAAGGTTGGCAGGCTTAAAACAGTCACAAGATCCAGGGGTTTATTCAGCAGGGGGGCAGAGGTAGGCAGAGTGTCGATTGTAAAATATCGGCTGCTGCTCCAGGCACCTGATTCATTATTACTGTTGATGGCTTTGACCCGCCAATAATATAGACCATCAATCAAAGCCGGGTTGACGGTGTAACCCAGGGATGCGCCGGTATAAGTCTGCACTGGCGGGACATCAAATTTCTTACTGGTGGAGATCTCAAGTGTGTAGGCTGCTCCATACGGGACAGCTGCCCAGGTAAGTTCCGGGGTGGTATTCAGCGTGTAGGTTTTTGTTACAGGGGTCAGCAGGGATGGTTTGGCAGGTAATGGATTGGTTTTAAACGACCACCATAATCCGTTATCCGCCTGCCGGGTGTTCGTAGAATCCATCACTGCCCGCACCTGCCAGTGATAGACCCTGTTCGAGACCAGTGTGCCCGGTGATAATGTGACACTCGTCCCGCTGGTGCTGACCCAGCCAGCCGGGCTGTTGCACACTTTATTATTCGATGTATCTATGCAGTACTCGTAATGATCCGCCAGGCTGCTCTCTGTCCAGGAGAGTGTCATATCCGGTGCAACCCGGGTGCTGGTGCTCTTCAAAGGTCCGACCTTGCCAAATGCGCCAAGAGAGGGGGTGATGTCCACGATGCTGACGGCCAGAAGCTGCATGCCGGCGTAACTGCCGCCCCAGGTCATCTGGTGCGTGCTGTTATCCCAGGTATCATTAAGGTAGACGGTGGATGGATCGGAGTAGCCCAGGCCGACGATGCTGTGTCCAGCCAGGTTTAATAATACCGGCCGGCCGGCATCGATCTCGGCCTTGTACTGTTCGTAGGAAAATCCGCCGGGGATTATATTATCCGTTTTCTGGTTATAACATTCATTGACATTGTATCCCCGGGCCAGGTAGAAATTCTTTCGGCCGACTGTTGCATCTGTACGCTTATAAAATTCAA
>CAZBRI010000142.1:0-7241 GCA_964494055.1 uncultured Anaerolinea sp. | reverse complement strand
CACGGCTCTGAACACTCTTTCCCTACACGACGCTCTTCCGATCTTGGCAGTGATATAAAATTCAGATTTGTACTGATCGAGGTGACGGGTGGAACGCTCAGTCGCGGGGAGGTGCATGAAATCCCAGGTAAAGAGCGGGTCTGGCAGTGAGAGATTGACATGGATGCCGGCCGTGGCCAGGGTGGTGCCGTAAAGATCGACACAGCGTTCGAGGTAACGGCGTTTGGCGATACTCCAGTTGCCTGGTATGGACTCGTGGTTGATCTCTGTCAGGAAGAGAAGGTTGCCGTGCCAGTAAAAAAGTCGTTCTCCAAATTGGGAGCCAGCCATGGAAAGAGAATTTTCCAAAACAGCTTCCAGCAAGCGCGCTTCGAAGATCGCACCGCGAGGGGAGTAATAAGGGCGGGTGGCAAATTCGACCATCCAGTGAAAGACTTCCAGCTGTGAAAAAGTAGCCAGCCATGGCGGGATGCATTCAGCGCGCAGATAATCAACGAATGACTGACGGGCAGGTCCGGAACCAACGGTTAATAACGGCCGGAACTGTTCATCCAGCAGGTTCCATTCCAATTCAAAACCGTTCAAACCGCCTTCCGGTTTATCCTTACTGACAGAATCAAGTGCGAGTTTGTATTTTTCGTCAAATTGTGTCGGATCAAAGGTCATCTTATCACTCTCAATCATGATTTTTTGTATCAGGCTTTCAGGGAATTTAGACCATCGACCAGGCGCTGGAAGGCACCGGTTGTTTTCTCGACGGGAGTGGCATAAGAGAAGCGGATCCAATCATTACCAAATGGGGAGAAGAAGGCACCTGGGACAATGGCAACACCATAGTTTTCTGCCAGGTACTGACCAAGCGGTTCGCTGTCTGCCCAGCCCTTGGCTTTGATATATTCGCCAACATTGATAAAGGCGTAATAACCTTTTCCGATGATGTGCTCAAAACCATGTTTTACGAGGAGCGGCTTGATGGCTTTGCGGCTGGCGTTTGTTGGTTCAACGATGGTTTTTGATGCTTCAGCATAACCCATTTCATAGGCAGCCATTGCGACTGCCAGGGAGTAAAAAGTGGGCATGACAGTATGAGAGGCACGCGCTACGGTGAATTTGACAACATCTTCGCTGGCGATCAGGTGGCAGTTGCGGATATTCGAACCGCCAAGTGACTTTGTGATGCCGTCCAGGAACATGAGCTGTTTCCGTTCTTCCGGGGTGAAAAAAGCCAGGAATGCATTGAGATCCATGGGCTGTTCATCGGTGACATAATGATACATCCAGTCAAAGAGAACAAATGGGATGCCAGCTGATAGGGCAGCTTTGGCAAGGGCAACCTGCCGATCGACCGGGGTTGTGAGACCGGTAGGATTATCGGGGTTGGTGATGACGATGCCGGCGACTTTACGGCCGGAACGCGCAGTAAATTCTACGCTGGCGCGGATACCTTCCTCGGAATAAGCCCAGCCATTTGCGGGATCACCGGGAGACCACATGACGTTTGCGCCGATGCCGTAAGGCCCCCAGTTGTAGGAAATCCAGGGAACGCGGGAGACGGCGATCACATCACCCTGGCGGCCATGGCCGAGTGAAAGCATAGCCTGATATGCTTTGATCAATCCATCACGCCCGCCGCAGGTACCGATTACATTGGCTGGACCAAAGCCAAGAGATGGGTCCAGCTTCCAGTATTTTTCAACAACGGATTTGCGGTAGGCATCGGTGCCGAAGGGCATGTCATAAGCGGTTCCGTGCTCGATCTGCATTTCGGTGGCACGTTCCAGAATAGCCCGCGGGACACCAGGAAGAGAGGCACCGCCGTCACCCTGGGAAGCATCGAAAACGGGTGAGCCAGGATTCTTCTCCTGGTAGACTTTAAGCGATTTATTAATCAGAAACATGCGGGAAGGGGGGATGGCCTGCATATCTTTCAGATAGGAGCTGACAGGTACCAGGTTGGGATCCTGAACTGCATAAACGGGGGTAGTGTTGGAAGTGGTCATAATTTCTCCTTGTCTTGTGAGCCGCTGTTCGCTCGGGATTTAAGAAAAACGCCCCGATTACTCGGGGCGTTGGTTACGCTGGTTTCTGCCTGGCTTCCGTCAAAGTGACTGGTTGGCTATTCCTACGTATCAACGTCCCGCTATCTTACGAGTGCGGGTGGTATTAGTATTATTAGTGTCGATACGAAGGAAATTCTTGTTCATAATGTTGGCAAGGATACCACCTGCAAGGCAGTTCGTCAAGCGAAAAGGAGGAATGAAAAGATGAAGAAATTATTTACTTTAGTTGTCTGGAATAACCAAATTACCTTTGTGAGATCTAGATTTCCAGGATGTGAAATTTGTTATTTCAGGCATTAATGTCAAATTTTTTTTGCTTTCCGGGAATAATTGCGCCATGCTGTTTTTGCTTGTTTGGCTGTTCTGTAACGATACAGGAATAATCCGGCCACACCGAATAATATGGACGTGAGTATTCCGTCGTTCGTTGGGGTGAAAATCGTTCCAAGTACACCTTTGGATGTGATAAACCCGTAAAGAAGAAGCGGCATGCTGAAAGCGTTAATGATCTCATGCAGGATAAATACTGTCCAGACAGATTTGCTGATTAGCCGAAGCTCTCCAAATAAGATAGCCGTTGGAAATGTACTTAATAATGCAAGACTTATAAAGACCCAGGCGCTGTTCCCTCCTAGATAATTTGCGAATTCTGTACGGGCAAGGAAATAATGATAATAAGGAAGATGCCAGGACCACCAGACAAGACCAACGAATAAGTGGTTGATTATTGGATGAACCCCGGCTGCTTCCAGCCGCGGCGTCAGATAACCGCGCCAGGCGAATTCTTCAAAGAAGTTTTTCATCAAAGATGCGCCAAGCATAAAGGTAACAAAGCCCAGGTAGGGTGTGATACCCTGCATATAAAAACCTTCCAGGCCGATGGCACCTGTTAAAATGGCGATGCCAGCAGTCAGCAGGGCGATAACAGGGTAAACAAGGATGGCTAAAACATACCACTTCCAACCATTAATCAAGTTTGGCCGGAATCCTGAATCTTTCCAACCATCACCGGCAAAAGCCCGTAAGGCAAGACCTGAAATTGCTGGCGACATCAACCAGACAAGTGCGCCAATACTTTGCATATGGGGCTGAGTATTGCCGGTAATATTATTCAGCCAGATGCCTAACCAACCTCCAAAAACGGTAAAAAATACAACTATGGTGATATTACGATAATTCTTATTCATCGTGCCTCCGAAACATTGCTGCAAGATATACAATTAAAAATATTCAGAGTGAAATAATTGCTGTGCTTCGTTTTTTGCTCATTAAAATCATAGAAGTAATAATGATCACATCCTGTACAAAGTGAATTGCCCAGGCGATCATTAGGCCCTGTGTTTCAACGAGTGATAAAGCTAGAAGCCAGCCCAGGAAACCCGCCATTATGACACCAATCACCCCGCTTGGCATTCCAAAATAGTGAGGAACACCAAATAACACAGCCGAGATCAGTACGATCACTGAAACAGATAACAGACCGGATAAAGGTGAAACGATCCCGAGCCTGAAAATGGCCTCTTCGGAAAAAGCATTTGTGATTGAAAATGGTACGGCCCAGAGAAAGCTGAAAGGAAAATATCGGTAATCCACACCGGCTTTTTTAAATTGGAAAAACATGAATACTGCTGTGCCGATACTGATGAATATGCCAATACTTAAAGCGACCTCGAGCCATGTTTCATTACCGGTAACTCCCAGCCAATTGATCCGGCTGATTTTGTGATCAACATTGCCGGCTTGAAAGTAGGTTGAAAAATTCCCGGGGTTCAAGAAATATACGATGCACAAAAAGAATATTGCCAGAATCAACTGTAAAAATTGAAATTTTATCAGCCTGTTGACCACAGGGCTTGAGTGAAAAATTATCGTAATTTTCTCAGCGATCGGACGAAGTGCGAAAATTCCGCAGCCGGCCAAAATGACAAATAGAATGGTTATCAAAATTAGCATGAATTATTTTACTGCTACTTTAAGCTATTGTTACCAAATCTGCGGTTTCACTACCATCAGGAATGTGATCGTCAGTGTGATCAACACCATCAGCATCCCAAGGTAGAGGGTATTATTTGCGGCTTTTTGGTATTCTTGAGTACCTGCGCCAGTGTTTTCTGCCAGTTTAATTTGTTTTTTTAGTGTCGGGGCATAAACGAATATTCCTAAAATGGAAACAGCCGCATAAAGAATAAGCGCTCCAATGATCCAGGGTGAATGGTAGGAGAAACCCTCCGAAGCTTCAGCATAACGAATCAATCCATCTCCAGTGAAAAGGGCAATCACATAAGCCGGATTTACCATCCAGTCATCCATGAACTTCACAGTGCGTAGCGTGAATACCAGGGATTGGGGACTTTTCCCGACCTTGAAGAGCCATGGGAAATAAGTGATCGTTGCACCAAGTGATACGACCGCGCAGATGATATGCACCCACAAGAGAATTGAGAAAATCATGAATTACCTCCAATTATTTTTTTTTATAGAGAATATGATAAAAGCAGCCAGAATAATTGTGATAAACCAGCCGAACCAATCACCATAACGGGTATAAATTGTAGTGCTGTTGATGACAAAAGTTTCGCCAACAGTGATACCGCGCTGGTTGATTTTTCCTTCAGCCGTGATACGGCCATAAGGGTCGATAACCATCGATAACCCATTTACTGTACCAAGTCCAAAAGCCAGGTGATTTTCAGCAGCACGGAATACAGCATCAGCGGAATGAAAGGGCGGGAAGGTTGAAATTCCACGAAAATCATTATCCATCGGCAAAAGAATGATCTGGGCACCTGATCTGGCAAGTTCACGGATAATCCATAATCGATGAACATCCCAGCAAACCGCGATGCCAGCTTTTCCGAAATCGGTTTCAAAAACGGGAAATGATTCAGGACCGGGGATGATTCCAGCGTCTGCTTCTTCAGCCACGATATTAATCTTTGCGCGGCGGCCGATCTCTTTGCCGCCCGGTCCGATCAATACAGCAGAATTGAGTAATCCAAATGTGGAATTCCAACTCATATCAACTGCCAGGTATGAATTTAAACCGGCAGCCAAAGAACCTGATCGAGCCATCATGTCTTCATCATCTACACTTGCAAATCCATTCTCAGGCCAAACTATAAAGGCTGGTTTTCCAGGAGCCGCCATTCGAGACAATCGGGAATCATTGTCAAATATTGCCCGGGAGAGTTCATGTGTCTTTTTTAATAGTCCGGCAAAATTCCCTAATCCCTGCATTTCAGGAAGCTGGTAAACCATATCCGTTACGACAGCTACCTTAAATGTATCATGCGGCTGCTGGATGGCGTTAGCACCGAAAGCAATTACCACACCTGTTATCAATAACCCGGCCAAACTAGTTCGAAATGGAATGGGATACTCTTTTTTCAACCCATTGCTGATAATTATTGCGAAAGCGAAATTTACAAGCATCACGATAAAACTTAAGCCAGGAAATCCGGTTATTCCCAATATCTGCAAGGCTGGCGGGAAGCGCCATTGGCTATCTGCCAGGATAACGAACCACCAATCCTGAAGGACTGGGGTGATGTATTTGATGAATTCGAATGCAGACCAGGTGACTGGCAGGGCCTGGAGTTTGAGTGAATCCGGAAGACGGGAAAATAGCCAGGTTCCAATGTTGAGAAAACCTGCATAATAAGCACCGACAGCGATGACCAGGAAATATCCCAACAGCGGAGGGAAAACATTTGGATACCAGTTATGTACTCCAATGGAAAATAAAATTCCGAAAGGCAAAGCCAGTGGAAAAACATCTGCTGGATTGGCATTGATCAACGTGATAAGCAGGGGCACCAGCGCAATCCAACCGATCAGCGGCACATCAAATCCGGGCATGGATGCAGTCAGAAGGATACCGGAGATGCCTGAGAAGACAAGACCTATCCACAGTGACTTTAATTTTTTTATTACAAGAATTGTCATTTAGTGATAACCAAAAAAAAATGGAACTAATTATTCAAAATTTCGCGAAAACGAGATGGCAGGAGAACCATCAAGCACGTGAATTACGAAATGAAAATATGACCAGCCATAACCAATAAATTAATAATCCGGATGTTTCAAGCCAGAAAATATTGGGATTGATGATCGGGTCAAGTGTATGAAAATCGGTCTTGAGATTAATAATCCCCAACCCGAAAATGGCAAATGCACCGGAAACCAGGATTGTTTTAATCAGGGCTGTTTGTTTTTGGGGATCAAGAAATGCGGTGAAAAAAAATGCCGACCAACCAAACGCCAAAAAAGAGATTATACGGTCCTGGTATGTGTATGATGGTACATTGTAATAAATAAAAAGTACCGGTAATTTGCTTCCCAGCATGTGAACTACCGATACACTAAAAAAATAAAGTCCACCTGCAAAAAGGGACCATTTCAAAATGATTTGATCTTTATTCATACTTTTTAAGCCGCCTTTTTTAGCAATGCAAGTACATTTGAAACAGGATCACTGCCCTGGTAAGTCCCAACGAGGCTGCTGTCTGAGTTTAATACTGCGGCTGCGGCTGTTTTACCTGTATCTCTCAGGTTCAGAGCTTTGGTGATACTGCCATCCCAGTCCGGCAGGATTACCACAAAGTGTTTGGGATCCTCCCCAGCAGGAAGCCCTTTGCCGACTTTATCATATGAATCACGCATGGATTTTTCAGCCATGCCCCTAAATAACCTGGGAACGGCATGCAGATCCACAATATTGCCAATGAAAACTGAATCAGGGGATTGGTAATCTGTGATGCCCCTAATCGCCTGGTTAATTTGCTGGGCAGTTTCAGCTGTGTCCTGACCATGGAAGAGGAGAACAGCCCGTTTACCAAGGGCAGACAGGTTGATCTCACGCCCTGATCCAATTGCCGTCAAATTAATGGATGGGAGTATTCCGTTTGAAAACGAATGGTCAGTTTTTGGATCGCTTTCACTTTTCGGGGTAGATTGCTGAGCAGTAAAAAGCTCCCGGCTAACAAAGTCATTTTTGGGCAAGTCAACCCCCAATAAGAATCCCAGGTTGGTTCCCTGTAAGTAACCATTGACTATGCGGGATGTCTCACGTCCGGAGAGAAGCGCCGCGCTCATACCTCCAGCGAAAGCCCATGCACCGGCCAGGAATAAATTGGGTATCGGGGTTTTTGCATTTACACGGTTGAAATACATGTTGTCAAC
>CAZBRI010000141.1:0-7259 GCA_964494055.1 uncultured Anaerolinea sp. | reverse complement strand
ACACGGCTCTGAACACTCTTTCCCTACACGACGCTCTTCCGATCTTGCAAAACGGTTCATTTGTCACCTTGTACTAATGTAAGTGATTACTTGATTTATAACGCGTATAAAAGTATAACATAATCAATAAATTACATTTTCATTTAGTTTATTAATGAATGTGGGTGTAATTTATAAATATCTTATATCGAGGTAAATATGCTGCGATCTTTTTTGATTTACCTGTCCAAAGCTCAATGGGCACAAAAAATGGTTACAAGTTGGAGTTTTGCCTGGAAAGCCGCATCTAGATTCATTGCGGGTGAAGATATCAAATCAGCTATCAGTGTTGTAAAAAAGCTTAATGAGAATGGTATCAATGCAACGTTGGATCAGTTAGGTGAGCATACAACAACCATTGATGAAGCAAATTTGGCTGCTGATGGAATTATTAATGTATTGGATGAAATTAATAACTCTGGGGTCAGATCGAACGTTTCCATTAAATTAACTCAAATCGGTATGGGAATGAATGATGATGTGTGCCGAAAAAATCTGATGCGGATTCTGGAAAAAGCGCAATCTTATAACAACTTTGTTCGAATTGATATCGAAGACACACCCTACACAGATTTTACTTTAAATATATTTGATGATATGTTGAAATTAGGTTATTCAACTCATAATGTTGGTATAGCGATACAATCGTATTTATACCGCTCTGAAGCAGATACAAGAAAATATGCAAATATTGGCACGACATTCAGGCTGGTAAAAGGTGCTTATAATGAACCACCAGAACTTGCCTACCCCAAGAAGGCAGATGTGGATGCTAATTACGATACCTTGACTTCAATTTTGATCGATGCCTCTTTAGCTAAAAATTCTAAATTAAGCGATGATGGAAAACATCCTCCTATACCAGCCATTGGGTCACACGATGAAAAAAGAATCAATTATGCAAAATCATACGCTCAAAAAATTGGTTTACCAAAGAATGGAATTGAATTTCAAATGCTGTATGGCATCAGGCGGGACTTACAAGATCTATTAAATAAAGAAGGTTATCCCGTCAGGGTTTATGTACCTTTTGGTACACACTGGTATCCTTACTTTATGAGACGGCTAGCAGAGAGACCGGCAAATATTTGGTTTTTTGTATCCAATTTTTTCCGCAAATAGATTTGAGAAATTATAAAATGTGCAAAGGTGGATTTTGTTCATCTTTGTACGTTTTTTTTATTTAAATAACTAATTCCCATTTATGCAGATATAATTCTTAATAATGAGTAAACACGACAATAGTATTAATAAAAAAATAATGACCTCTGATCTTGTTGTCATAACAGGTGCGGCTAAAAGAATGGGCAGTTTATTTGCTCATTATTTTGCTTCAAAAGGATATGGGCTAATCCTGCATTATTTTAAATCTGAAATAGAAGTGACTAATCTTAAATTTCAACTATCAAAATTTAAGATCCCCGTTTTCACGATTCAGGCTGACCTGAGGGAAAATTCAGGTCTCGAAAATTTTTTTGCCTTTATTGATGGAATCCTTGCTGATGGAAATTCATATAAACTTAAAGTATTTGTAAATTCAGCTGGGGAGATGCATAAAACGAATTTTTCAAATGGTTCATTGTTGGACTTTGATGAAACTATTGGTCTTAACCTTCGTGCCCCATTTGCTTGTTGTAAATATGCTGCAATTAAAATGCAGGATGGTGGATTAATTATCAATATTTCTGATATTGCCAGCCAAAAGAACTGGGTAAATTATCCCGAGTATGTGATAAGTAAAGCAGGAATAGATTCAATGACGAGGGTCCTGGCGCGTCTCCTCAGTCCAAGGATCCGTGTAAATGGCATAGCACCCGGTTTCGTTGTTAAATCTGATCATTTAAATGATCAGGAATGGGAAGATTTGATCCAGAAGACACCCATGAAAAAAGTTGTTTCACCGGATGATATTTGTTCAGTTTTAGATTTTATATTGAAGAGCAAATCTGTTACTGGACAAACAATAGTTGTCGATAGTGGTTACTCATTGGTATAAAAAGAGATAATTTTTTATAAGGTAATAAATATGAATGACAATGTTCACTTTTTAATTGGCCGATTAAATAATGAAAGTAAAAAAATTCATCAATTTTTTTGTAGTTTAAAAAGAAAAGACTGGGATGTAATTATTTATAATGGTGACGAGATATGGACAGTCAAGAGCATTTTTTCACATCTTGTAAGTTCAGAAAGCGGGTTTGTAAAACTGTTTGGTGAAATTAAGTCTGGCAGTTCAGGGGTGCCGGAAAATTTTGATATTGATCAATTCAACAAAGATCAAGAACTTATTAATCAAGACCGCTCAATAGAAGAATTGTTAACCGGTTTTGTTCAAACAAGGCAAGAATTAATTTTATTCGTAAATTCATTGGATGATGATGAATTAGATATTAAAGGAAGGCACCCATTTCTTGGCGTTACAACACTTTCTGAAATGTTGAAATTGGTTTACCGCCATGATCAATTGCATTTTCATGATATCAGAAAGATTCTCGATAAAAAACCAGAATAGCAGCAGGTATGAAAAATATTTTTTCTATTTTTGATCTGCATAAATTAGTAATTAGCATATTTTCTTATTCACTTGGAGTGAATTTTGCAAAATACCTCGGTTTTTACATTAATGTAAAAACCATGGTATTGGGTTATCTTTTTGTTATCGGAATTATCATCTCTTCTGAATTGTTATATATTTATTTTCATAGTTATCCATCAAACCAATTCATTCGACCTGAAAACGAAGTAATACAAAAAATCATTCTTGCAGTTTCTCTAAGTATAATGGCGGCTACACCTATAACCTTAATAATCCTTTATAAGGATGGTTTATTAAATATTAGTATAGCTATTATGTTATTTGTTTTCTGTATTCTTGCTTACGGGAATGCGATTCCTCCATTCCATTTTCAATTTTTCGGATGGGGAGAATTTATTCGATCAATCTATATAGCTGGTTTATTACCTGCGATTGGATTCCTTTTTCAACAAAAAGATCTCAATCAATTAATCATTATTATCTCTATTCCCCTTGTTTGCTTATATTTAGCTAATTTTATTGTCAAAAATCTTAAACATTTTTCAAGAGATTTAACAACCTTGAATAAAAGTTTTGTGACAATATTTACCTGGCAAATTTCCTTGAAAATTCAGAATTTATTATTGGTTTTCTCGTATTTATTTATTGCTTTTTTCCCGATTTTCGGGATTTCGATGAAAATAATTTGGCCTGTTTTCTTGTCCATCCCGACCGCTGTTCTTCAAATATATTTGCTGCTTTCTATTTCAGATGGAGCAAAACCCAATTGGCAATTATTAATTTTGTCATCCAACTTCACAATTGCCCTGGCCTTATATTTCATGAATTTCTCATTTTATATAAACTAGCTGAATAGTTTTTTTCTCAATCGGATCTGTAAATAGCTAAGAATTTTGTCATCGTGCTTACAAAAAAATTCGATTAATAGTTTAATAAAAATGTGTCGGAGTAAAAGATGAATCAGGCGGCAAGTATTTTTACCTATATAGAGATTACAATTAACCACATTGTTTGATGCTTATTAATATTTATAAATTATCAACTGGATTATAATAAATGAATTAATTTGCAAATAATTTTTTATTCTTATTGAAATTCAATATTACTCAGGCGGTTCTCATGGGTTTACTCATAAATGACATGGCACCAGATTTTTCTTTACTTGACGAAACCGGTGTTGAGCGAAGATTAACTGATTATCGAGGGAAAAAAGTAATCCTGTATTTTTACCCAAAAGATGATACTCCAGGCTGCACAACAGAGGCGTGTAATTTCAGGGATGACTATGATGTGTATGTTGATGAAGGTGTTATCATTTTTGGTATAAGCCCAGATTCTGCTGTCTCTCATCAAAAGTTTAAAAAGAAATTTGAATTACCTTTTTACCTTTTAGTAGATGAAAAGCACCTGGTTGCTGAAAAATATTTTGCCTGGGGCCTGAAAAAATTTATGGGTAAAGAATATTTAGGGATTATCAGGACAACATATTTGATATCTGAAGAAGGAAAAATTCAAAAGATTTTCGAAAATGTTAAACCAACAATCCATAGCAAAGAACTTATACTTTCTTTACATCTGAACAAATAAGTATAAAATTTACAACCAATAAGGAAATGATAAATAAATAGTAAGCCCCAACAATTATGGGCTTGAATTTGTGATTAAATTTTCGCAAATCAAAAAAATTCGCCAATTTATGTTATGAACATGCCAAAAATAAAAGAATCCCAAACGGAAATATTCATTAATACTGTGAAAAGTATTATTTCTGCCCAGAATGACCGGGAGATTCTTTTAGTTACCCTTAAATATTGTATTGAAAATCTACAGGCTGATGCTGTTTCTTTCTTACCTTATGATGAGTGGAAACTTTATTATCCACTCATACAATTAGATATGAATGGAATGGAATTACGAAATGAACAAGAAATTAGTGAAATTGAAAAAAAACAAGCCTGTAAAAATTGTTTACTCAAACACGGCGGTGAAGATTGTGTTTTGATTTCAAAAAATGAAAACACATATTTATCAGTTAAATGCTATACATTTCTGTGCGATGAAAGAGAAATCGGAATCATAAATCTGTTTTTCAAAGAACCCCCAAAAAAAATCAACAATAATAAGAATTTTTTGCGAATATTATCCCTGGCCGGTGAGATGTTATTAAGTTTGCAAAAAAAAGAAATAGAAATAGCAGCCTCTTTAAATTCACGTAATGGAACAAATATTGTTAACGACCTCCCATCTTCATTAAAATTACTATTAGAAAAATTACTAATAGTGTTTTCTTTCGAATTTGTTTTTCTATTTTTACCCGGCGGTTTAACTGGTAATAAAGATGAATTCATTTATGCTGAGATTCAAAACACCAATCCTCATGTTACCAATTTGGTTGATGCTCTTCACTCGTTTGGAGAGTCAGGAGAGCGAATCAAGTTATTCAGCCTGGAAAAACATACAGGGCGGGTTTTAAAATATAAATCTACAAATGATAATGACATTTTTGTTGTTCCGATAAACTGGGATCAGGAATCTCCGGCCGGTTTGTTATTTTTCGGTACAGAAATTGGCTATGAGCCGGCAGCCCAGACTCATAGTTACCTTGAAACATTCAGCATGCAAACTGCTTTGCTATTGAATATTTCTCGAAATTTGTCAATTGTAGAATTTCATTCAATTGTTGAAGAAAGAAATCGACTGGCAAGGGAAATTCACGATGGACTTGCCCAAACATTGGCGTTCTTAAAAATGCAAACATTTCAGATGCAAAACTATCTCACTCAGGGAGATGTTGAGAAATTAAGTAATTCACTAAAATTGAATTACAGAACACTTTCTGATGCTTATACTGACGCAAGGTATGCTATTGATGATCTTAGAATTATTCCAGCCAAAGGAATGATTGATTGGATCAATCGAGTAATAAAGGATTATGAAATTGCAACAGATCAAATTGTAAATTCAGATATTTCTTATCTTGCAGATCGTTTATCAATAGGAATTCAATCACAAATAATCAGGATTATTCAGGAAGCTTTATCAAATATTCGAAAACATTCGAATGCTGATCAAGTGTGTATTAAGGGAATTAATACAAATAATTTTTTTGTTTTTCAAATTATTGATAATGGCTGCGGTTTTATTTATAATAACTACGAAAATAATCACAGGAAAAATTACGGTCTGCGAGGAATGGGAGAGCGGGCGGAACGAATTGGCGCGATATTGCTTGTTAATTCAATTCCAGGTGAAGGTACGACGATAGAATTACAAATTCCATTGGCTCAAATTGAGGCAGAATGACAAAAATTAAACTATTCATCGTGGATGATCACACATTATTTCGCCGTGGATTAATCAGTCTGATTGAGGAAATGCCTGAGTTTGCTGTTATAGGTGAAGCTTCCTGCGGTGAAGATGCCCTGGAAATAATTAAAAATATTACCCCTGACATCATACTAATGGACATTAATATGTCAGGAATAGACGGAATTCAAACAATGGGTTTGATAAGAAAAGAAAAACCCGATCAGAAAGTATTGATGCTGACAATCTCTGAAAAAGATGAAGACCTTATTGGATCGATTTTAGCTGGGGCAAATGGATATGTTTTAAAAAATACTGAACCAGACATATTGAAAAATACAATTAAGCAGGTATACAATGGCAATTCGGTTTTATCACCGGAAATTACAAACAAAGTTTTGCAAGCAGTACGCAGGTCTCAAGCTGATCGTAATAAAGGATTGTTGAGTGATCGGGAAATTGAAGTTTTAAAATGTCTGGCAAAAGGTCAAACCACTTCGCAAATATCAACGACGCTATTTATTTCAGAAAATACCGTTAAAACGCATCTCAGGCACATACTAGAGAAAATGGAAGTAAGTAATCGAGCTGAAGCAGTTGCTCGAGCATCACAACTTGATATGATCTGAAATGATAAAAAGCGGGTGATTTTCAAATCACCCGCTTTTTTATTTAAAATCCCCCCAATTACAAATATATTGCGATGACAAGTGCTGAGAAATTTAGTAAATTCTAGTCAATTAATAAGGATAAAGATTAATAAACATGAGCAATACCCAAATTAAACGAGTAATTATTATTTCTCCAAATCCAATTTTTCGTGAAGGATTACGAAAAATGTATGATGAGCGGTGGGTTGGGAAAGCGTCCATTGTTGGCATAGCAGCAAATATGACAGAGGCTTTTATGGAGCTTGAAAGTAAGAAGCCGGATTTAGTTATTGTTGATTTTGATGATAAGAATATTAATAGAAGTGATTTTTTAAATTCATTTATTACAGGAAAAACTAATATGCAGGTGATTTTAGTATCGCTTCAGGAGTCCGGACAAGTTTTAGTTTATGATCGACGAGCATTAACTTCTTCTCAAGCCGAAAGTTGGCTAAATGACTTGTGGAAATGAGTTATTTTTCTAATATTAATGGGAGTTTGTAAATGAAAAATATTTTTCATTATCTTGTTATAAGTGTTTTGGTCTTATTGGTATCTGTGATTACTTATATTGGATTGAATTCAATTGGATTAATGCCGGTTGAAGCCAGTACGCAGTCCATACAAATTGATTGGTTGTTTAACCTCGAAATTAAACTTATTTCTTTCTTTTTTTCCCTTAAGATCGGAAGAGCACACGTCTGAACTCCAGTCACCTGAAGCTATCT